>NZ_FYBS01000012.1:0-87485 GCF_900186185.1 Listeria sp. ILCC797 | reverse complement strand
ATGAGGAGTTAAACAAAAAAATCACTGAATCGTGGAAAACCGGCACCTATTATATGGACGGCACGCAATACACCGGTATGGCTGGTGGTACGCTTCGGGCATCAGCGTATGTGGAATCGGTGAAAGGCACGCTGGATGAAAGTGGCCTGATGGACGTGGTGATGGGGCTAGGCTTGAGTACGGCGGCGATTCGGGGGAGTATGACGTATGAGAAAGCTAGTGGGGCAAAAACAGATTTTAGTGCAGAAAATCCAATATCAGGAAAAGCTTGGAATAATTATTTTAATGATAAATACGGAACTGGAAATGTTCAATGGAAGCCAAATGAGTTTGAGGATATTATTTCCAATCCAAGACGATTGTATGGAAGTAATAAAAAAGAAATAAAAACAATATTAGGTGAAGGATGGACTGAGATGGACTATGGTTCAGCTGGTAAAGGTTGGAAATTTATTGATGAAGGGGATGGAATGATATTTTATCATCCAGGAAATGGAATACATGAGGGGGCGTACATTGGATTTTCAACAGGTGATACTGGTAAGGTGAAATTAGTTGGGAAAGATTATATAGACTTCTCAAACGATAAAGCGACAATTATAAGAATTGGTGGTGAGTGAACATTGAAAAAATTATCTTTAGGTGAAAAGTTTGATTGGTTTATGGATACTCTAAATAAGAGTGGTCGTTTTATTTTAGATTTATCTGATGAAGAAATAGAAACTTTCATTTTTGAAGACTTAATAGTCGGTGTGACATCATTCTTTAGCAAGAATAATCTAAAAGAGTTAAGGGAAAATGGATTAATTGATGAAGAAATTGAAAAGAAAACCTATTATCTTAGAAAAAAAGTTTTGGACATTGATAATACAAATTTGTGGAGTATCAGTAGCGTGAAAGAAAGCTCTGAATGGCTTGATGTATTTGATTTATCCGATTGCTTGAAGGAAAAACTACATGAAAAATGGACAGAAGAAGAAATAGCATATTTGAAAACAATATAAAATCGTGACTAATAGGAACACACTTACAGACTGAATTGTTAATAGCTTAGTAGAACTAGCTACACTGGTTAGAAAAGAAACTTCTAATCCTATCAATTTAAGTAGAGGAGGATTTTAATGATAGATTTTAATGTATTAAAAAAACAATTTCTAGTCATATATTGTGCTGTAAAACAGTACGGAGATTCAACAAATAATCCCCAACTTGCAATACTTGAGGAATTATTGGCGGAGCTGGACAAAGATAATCCAGATGTCAAGTTGCTTGAGGAATTAAATCATTCTTTGTATCCTCCGTATGCTGGATTAAGTGAATTCTTTATTTGGGACGATGATTTTGATAAACGCATAGAGTTAAATAATCCTGTCGATAATGCAAAAAGAATCACATGGGAAATGCTAAACTAAATATTTTGTGTTTTTTTGCAACGGAGTGTAGTATTTTCAAATAATTCCAGTAGAAGAAGAAAAAATCTTGGGTAGTTATTTACAAATTGGGCTGCTTTTTGGGATACTATAACTGGATTAGTTGAATCACCAGAGAAAATAACATTTGAATATTGGTGATGATGTCTTTGTACAAGGCAATCGAGTTGGCGGAACTGCGAAGGCTACTTCTGACATTTTATATGGACGGCACGCAATACACAGGTATGGCTGGTGGCACGCTTCGGGCATCAGCGTATGTGGAATCGGTGAAAGGCACGCTGGATGAAAGTGGCCTGATGGACGTGGTGACGGGGCTAGGCTTAAGTACGGCGGCGATTCGGGGGAGTATGACGTATGAGGGAGCAGGTGGGACTACTTCAAAAGTTGATGAAGTTACTCCTAGGATATTAACTGAAGCTGAAAAGAAAGCCTATAAAAGACCATCAGGGTATAGAAAAGGTGTAAGAGATGAAGTATGGAATAATGCTAAAAGTAGTGATGGAATTGTAAGAGATCCATTAACACAACAACCATTACATGTTGAGGAGCCATGGGATATGGGACATAAACCAGGGTATGAGTTTAAAAAGCATCAACAAAGTGCGGCAGACAGAGAAATTCCCAAGAAACAATTTCTTGACGAACATAATGCCCCCTCTCATTATAGACCTGAGTTGCCTAGCTCTAACAGAGGACATGCTGGGGAAGACGTTACAAACAAATATTTTGGACCATAAGGAGAGTAAAAATAAATGAATAATGATAAACTCGTTGCACAAAGAATTTTGCAAGCTGTTGGAGGTAATCCTAAAGTAGTAGAGTATAGAGATAGAAATGAAAATTCGGCTATTGATATATTTATTGGTACTGATAGACCTTATGAAGAAATTACTACCTATTCAACAATTGGACTTTCAAATTATGGAATTGGTTTAAAATCCCCAAATAAAGAAATACGAGTAGAATTTGTTGGAGGGTGTGAATCAACATATGAAAAATTTGGAAATGTATTAAGTAGCTGTGCATTTAATATTATAAATGACCAATTTTCTTGTAAACCTGGAACAATATACCCTAATATTATTAGCGAATATTATGAAGAAACTTCTATGAAACATGTCCTTTTCACAAATCCATTTTTATGGGACGAGTTGGGATATATTGATACAGAAAATGTGCATATAACATGGTTAATGTTGGTTCCAATTTCAGATAAAGAGTTTGAATTTGTAAGAAATAACAGTGCAGAGGAGTTAGAGGATTTATTTGAAAAAAATGAAATAGATATTTTTGATTTAAATAGAGATTCTGTAATATAAAAAATAAAAAGACACTCAATCACAAGACGGGTAATCAGGTGGTTGAGTCTTGAATAGTAAGCAATACACTCGCTAATTGAGTTTATCAATAGCTAACTGTAATTTCTGGAAAGAAACGAGTCCAATTAAATCGTTTCTTTTTTACTTTTAAATTTATTGTTAAAACAAGTAGCTAAAATAAGAAATATTATCAATAGGAGTTTCAAGTATGAAGATGATGCCACCAAAGCCTTAGCAACGAAAATAAAAAATTCCCCCTACTTATTTTAGATGAAGTAGCACTAGTAAATGGTGCTAATGTGAAAATTTTTGGAAGTAGGTTATAGGTAATTTTTCTCCTTCATCAGAAAAATGAAAGAACAAATTCAAATGTTAAAGCAAACGTTGGTCATGTTATGCTGAAAAGTCTCGAGGAACAAATCAAAGTCTAGCTATTTAGTGAGTTCCTCTTTCTTTTAAATTCCCCTTTTCCAATCCGCGTAAACTAGCAAATTACGCTGGAGTAGCACTCTTACAATTTGGGTCTGCTGGAAAGGAAAGTACTTAGACCCAAGTGATTACCAAATTATCACGAATGAGGATTTAAACAAAAAAATCACTGAATCGTGGAAAACCGGCACCTATTATATGGACGGCACGCAATACACCGGTATGGCTGGTGGTACGCTTCGGGCATCCGCGTATGTGGAATCGGTGAAAGGTACGCTGGATGAAAGTGGTCTGATGGATGTGGTGATGGGGTTGGGCTAGAGGAGTACGGCGGCGATTCGGGGGAGTATGACGTATGAGAAAGCTGATGTGACTAATATAAAAAATAATGTACCTGATTCAACATTAAAGCATGTTGATTTAGGGGATTTCAATACTAATAATAGGTTGATTAATGGTGGTCATGGACAAAGTAATATGGGTTATTTGAAAGAGAATAATACAGATTTTAATATTGCTAAAGAATATCTAAATAGTGTTAGAACGGGTAGTATTCCAAGTCATAAAAATAAAATGAAACGAATAGGAAATGGTCAGTCATGGTTTCCTAAAGAGTGGAATGATTCTAAAATTCGTGATGCTGGTAATCACATAAATAATCTTCCACAGAATAAGAACTTACCTGATGGTCAGGTCAATGGGCATTTGGAGATTATGATGGTGTTAGAGTGGGGATAATAAAGAAAGATGGCAAAGTGACAACAATAATACCTGATAACTCTAAACAAACGTAAAAGAAGGAGAGGGCTAAAAATGATTGCTTTTGAAAAAATAGAGAATTTAATAAATGAAAGAAAAGAATTATTACCGGATGACCCAAGAATTAATGAAATATGGGATGAACTGACACAAATATTTTCGGAAGATGAGAAAACGACGATTGAATATCTGAATAATTGTTCTGAAAGTCAATTAAAATGGATAAGCGAAGTATTTGAAGATATATCAGAAAATTTACAAAGTGAAGATCTTATTGATATATTAAAAAAACTGCAGAAAAAATTTCCGAATTTAGATTTGGAGATAGATATTTCATATGCCAAGGAAGCATTGAATAATTAAATTAGTAAAATAAAAAGGCGCTTTACTATCTGATTGGAGTCGGATAGTAAAGTCTTGATTAGTAAGCGTGAACTCACTAATCAAGTTGTCAATAGTTAAAAAAACTAACTGTATTTTTAGAAAATACTTTTCTAGTATTAATAAGTATTGCCAGAAAATATAAGTGAAAAATGATAGATTTTAATGAATCCTTAAAAGCCATATACTGTGTTGTAAAATGATACAGAGATTCAACAAATAAACTCCAACTTGCCGTTCTCAAGGAACAATTTGTGGGGCTGGATAAAAATGATTAGGATGCCAAGTTACTTGAAGATTTAAATTTTTCTTCGTATGCTGGACTAAAAACATATTTATTTTTTAATAAAAATAAATGCGCGGTATTGATTTAACAAATTTGGGAGCCTGAAAACGGTTCCTTTTTTGGTGTCAGTTTGCTAAGATAAAAGGGAGGGGGCGACAGAAAATTGGATTCGAAAATAACTTTTTATATGACAAGGCACGGTAAGACGTTGCTGAATACACTTGAAAAAGTGCAAGGTTGGTCAGATTCGCCGCTGACGAATGAAGGCCGGGAAGTGGCAGAATACTTAGGTCGCGGTTTAGATATTTCGTTTGATGCGGTTTATACGAGCGACCGTGGACGGACAATTGAAACGGCGGATATTATTTTAGTGGAAAGTGGACAGACCCATCTGGAGAAAAATATTCTAAAAGATTTGCGCGAATTTTGCTTTGGGAAATTTGAAGGTTCGCCGAATGAGGAAATGTTTAGCACCGTGATGGCACATCTTGGTTATGCTTCGCCAGAGGAAGGCATGCGAAATTTAGGTTTAAAAGGGGTCCAATTGGTGCTTGAGGCTGTGAGTGAGCTTGACGAAACCGGTCTTTCAGAAAGCTGGGCAGATATGGAGGCGCGCCTCATGCGCGCTTTAGACAAAATGATCGAGCAGGAACAAGGCGAAAGCGAAAAGCACGTCTTGGTGGTGGCGCACGGAATGACGATTAACGCCTATTTGACGATTTTGGCGCCGGAATTTGTAAACCCGATGCTTGAAAACGCGAGCATTACGAAAATGGTGTATGAAAACGGAGAAATACGCGTGGAGTCGGTGAATGACACTAGTTATATTTTAGCAGGACAAAAATAAATTGAAAAAAGCATAAACCCAGTAAAACCCATCTCTAGAAATGGCGTTATTGCTGGATTTATGCTTTTTATTATATTTCTTATTTCATGAATTTGACGCAAACTGGTTCTGGAACTTTGATATCTTTTTGGAGTAAAGTCAGTTTGCCGGTTTCTTTGTTGACGCTGAAAATAGTAACGTTGTTGGAGTTTTCGTTTGTTGCAACGAGGATTTCGCCAGTTTTATCTAAGTCAAAATCGCGCGGTCCGACACCTAAAACGGGTACCGTTTCCAGCAAACTCAATTGTCCGGTTTTATCAATCGCAAAAGAAACAATCGCATCTTGACCGCGGTTGGAAACATAGAGGAAGCGTCCGTCGTTTGAAATGTGAATGGCACTCCCTTTGTTTTCAGCTGTAAAATCAGCCGGAAGCGATGGAATCGTTTGAACGACCGTCAACTCGCCGCTCGTGCTGTTATACTCTGCTACAACAACTTCTGATGTGAGCTCGGTCATGATATACAGGTACTTCGCATTTGGGTGGAAAACTAAGTTTCGTGGTCCGCTTCCAGGTGTGAGAAGCAAATCAGCCACCTTTTCAAGTTTGCCAGACGTCGCGCTATACGTCGTCACGAAGTCCGTTCCAAGATCACATGTCACGACAAATTTTTGATCGGGCGTAAAGCCAGCAAAGTGTGCATGTGGTTTTTCTTGGCGTTCGTGTACGCTTTTTCCGGTATGCTCGATTTCAGAAATCGGTGCGCCTAGTGCGCCGTTTTCAGTTGGATAACTTAAAATGGTTCCTAAGTGATAGTTCGCTGAAACAACAATTGAATTGTCAGCCGATGCATCAACATAACAAGGAGGATTGCCAGTTTTTACTTGTTCATTTAAAAGAGCAAGTGAGCCGTCCTCATTAATTTTGAATGCAGCAAGGCCACCTTTATCGCCGTCTTTCGCTACAGAATACAAATATTTTTCATCATCTGAAATTTTTAAATAAGTTGGGTTATCCATTGTGCCCGCGTGCTTATTTTCTAAAACTTCGCCCGTTTCGCGGTCCATTACAAGGCGATAAATTCCTTTACTTTCCACTTTCGTATATGTACCAATGTATGCGGTTGCGGTTTTATTTGACATAAATTCGATTCCTCCTGTTAAAAAGTCATTTCACGCTTTATTATAGCACAGACTTAAGCTCCTATGCTGACTGAAAGCATAGGAGCTTAAGTGATTCTTTCTTATACAACGCCTTGTGCAAGCATTGTATCGGCAACTTTTAGGAAGCCGGCGATGTTTGCTCCGACGATGAGGTCACCCTCGTAACCATATTCTTTTGCAACGAAGCTAGCGTTTTTATAAATGTTTTTCATAATATTTTTTAGGTGGTCATCGACTTCAGCAAAACTCCAACTCATTCGACTGCTGTTTTGCGCCATTTCAAGAGCAGAAACACCAACTCCTCCAGCATTTGCTGCTTTTGCAGGACCAAATAAGATTTTATTCTCATGGAAAACCGAAACAGCTTCTAGTGTGGACGGCATGTTTGCCCCTTCTGCAACAGCGATGACACCGTTTTGAACGAGCGTTTTCGCTTGTTGTTCGCTAATTTCATTTTGCGTCGCACATGGCAAGGCAATGTCACATGGCACTGACCAAATATCGCCATTTTCATAAAATTCGGCAGTGGGGTGTTTTTCAAGATAGGTGTGAAGGCGCCGACGCTCTACTTCTTTTATTTGTTTTAATGTTTTAAGATTAATACCTTCTGGGTCAAAAATATAGCCGTCAGAATCGCTACAAGCTACTACTTTTGCGCCTAGTTCTTCGGCTTTTTCAATCGCATAGATGGCTACATTACCAGAGCCAGAAACGACAACCGTTTTATTTTTAAAAGACTGATTTGTTGCGGCGAGCATTTCTTTTGTGAAATAAACAAGACCGTAACCTGTTGCTTCTGTTCGCGTCAAGCTCCCACCATATGTGAGGCCTTTACCAGTGATGGTGCCAGCGTCAAAACGGCTCGTCATTTTTTTATACTGCCCGAATAAATAGCCGATTTCGCGACCGGATACGCCGATATCACCAGCAGGGACATCTGTATCTGGACCAATGTGCACCGCGAGTTCAGACATGAAACTTTGACAGAAGCGCATAATTTCTGCATCGGATTTTTCTTTTGGATCAAAATCGGAACCGCCTTTACCACCGCCGATTGGCAAACCAGTTAGGGCGTTCTTGAAAATTTGTTCAAAGCCTAGAAATTTTACTATACTCCCATTTACCGAAGGGTGGAAGCGAAGTCCGCCTTTGTAAGGGCCGATAGCGCTATTAAATTGTACGCGGAATCCGCGGTTTACTCGTACCTTTCCGGCATCATCTACCCAGGGAACACGGAATGTAATAAGGCGTTCAGGTTCAGTTAGACGCTCTAAAATGCCGTTTTCTTGGTACTTAGGGTCTTTTTCCAGCGCAGGAATAATCGCATTTAAAAATTCCTTTACTGCTTGATGAAATTCAGTTTCTTCTGGATTACGTCTTTTGATTGTTTCAAAAATCTCCGCCGTATATTGCTCAGCAGCTTGACGATTTTCTGAAACCATTGTTGTTTGCCCCATATTAACACTCCTTTGAAAATGATTAACTTGCACGGAATGTTAATTATTCCGCATATGTTTGGTGGTATGTGAAATTATATTACTCTTGTTGTTAAGTTTACCATGTTAAAAATATATCTGGCAAGTAAAAAAACAAATTTTCTGAAAAAAATAAATATATAGGTATAACAAAGAAAATATTGTATGATTGGGCGCACAAAAAAATTCCCATGCGGGGGGACGCATGGGAAAACAGGGAGTTAATTGGAGTTGTGATTTCTGAGACAAAATCAAGGGATAATTGGGAAACTTAATGAATAGACATAAAGTCGTTTGTCTCAGGAAAGTCACAAGTTATTCTTTGGGTAAAGTAACTTTCTCCGATAAAATAAGTATAGAAGAATAGTGGCAATTAATCCTGCTCATTGGCTTACAATTTGCGGGTGCAACATTACAATTTTGTCACAAATCTTGGATTTCCTTACGGTCGCTCGTTTTACTGAGGCGACCTTCGCGTTCAAGGAGTTTTTGTTCGATTTCAGAAAGGGTGACGCCAGATTCCACGAGCAAAACGAGTAGGTGGTACGTCAAATCGGCGGTTTCGCTAATCAATTCGGCTTTTTCATTTTTGGCGGCAATAATGACTTCGGTTGCTTCTTCGCCAACTTTTTTTAAAATCTTGTCTAAACCGCGGTCGAACAAATAGGTTGTGTAGGAGCCTTCTTTTGGCGCGGTTTTTCGGCTCGCAATTTCAGCGTATAGCTTTTCTAACATGACGACACATCCTTTATTTCATTTGTGAAACAAGAGCGCGAACCTAAGTGGCAGGCGGGCCCGGTTTGGTGGACGCGAATAAGCAAGGTGTCCAAATCGCAGTCGGCCGTTATTTGTGCGACTCGTTGCACATGCCCGCTTGTCGCTCCTTTATTCCAAAGTGCTTGTCTTTTTCTCGAAAAGAACCAGGTGTAGCCGGTTTCGAGCGTTTTTTGGTAGCTTTCTTCGTTCATATAGGCGAGCATGAGAACTTCGCCGTCTGAGGCGTCCACGATAATGGCTGGAACGAGTCCTTTTGAAAAATCGATTGTCATAAGCGCACCTCCACTGCGTTTTTTTTGAGTGTTTGTTTCACGTCCTGAATATCAAGCTCGCCGTAGTGGAAAATGCTTGCGGCAAGTGCGGCGCTTGCTTCCGTTTGGGTGAAAATATCGACCATGTGCGCGGTGCTTCCGCAACCACCAGAGGCGATGACAGGAATTTTGACGGCCTGCGCAATCGTTTTCGTGAGGGCGATGTCGTAGCCGTTTTTTGTCCCGTCGCCGTCCATGCTTGTGAGTAAAATTTCGCCAGCCCCGAGTGCTTCCGCTTTTTTTGCCCATAAAACGGCATCGAGGCCTGTATCATGTCTGCCGCCGTGTGTGAAAACGTGCCACGAATCCTCTACGCGCTTGGCATCGATTGCGACGACGATGCACTGGGTGCCGAATTTATTCGCTCCTTCTGAAATGAGCTCTTTGCGTTTGATGGCCGCTGAATTTAATGAAATTTTATCTGCGCCAGCTTTTAGAAGCGCCTGCATTTCTGCGGTCGTTTGAATGCCGCCGCCAACTGTTAATGGAATGAAAACTTGTTCGGCTGTTTTTTCGACGACATCGATCATCGTTTTGCGCCCTTCATTTGTGGCTGTTATATCGAGGAACACAATTTCGTCGGCACCGGCTTTGTTGTATGCTTTCGCGATTTCAACGGGGTCGCCAACGTCTTGTAGGGCAACAAAATTGATGCCTTTGACGACACGGCCATTTGTTACGTCGAGACAAGGAATGATGCGTTTTGTGAGCATTAGTTTTCCACCTCCAAAATTTCTTTCATCGTGAGGCTTTCGCTATATAGCGCTTTTCCAGCGATGGCGCCCGCTAGGTTTTGCTTTTTAAGCGCGATTAAATCCGCTTGATTTTTCACGCCACCAGAAGCAATAATTGCGCAGGAAACTGCGTTTTGTAGCGCCGCAAGCTGTTCAAAATTCGGACCAGCGAGCGTTCCGTCGCGCCCAATATCCGTAAAAATTAGCGTCGCAACACCAAGTTTTTCCATTTGAACCGCAAAGTCAGTGAAGCGAATATCACTCGTGTTCAGCCAACCATCAGTTGCAACAAAGCCGTTTTTAGCATCAATTCCAACCGCGATTCGCTCGCCGAACTTAGTCACCGCCTCGCGCACAAATTCAGGTGAGGAGACGGCACTTGAGCCAATAATCACCCGTGCAATCCCACTTTCGAGATACGCCGCCACTTGCTGCATCGAACGAATCCCGCCACCAACTTGTACCGGTAAACCCGTTTGTTCACTCATTTCTTGGATTAAAGCGAGGTTCGCGGGCTCGCCGTTTAATGCACCGTCCAAATCCACAATATGCAAATACGAAGCGCCTGATTTTTGAAATGCCAGAGCTTGCGCCACCGGATTTGGATTCACAATCGTTTCCTTGTCGAAATTGCCTTGATACAGCCGCACACATTTGCCGTTTTTTATGTCAATTGCTGGGTAGACACGCATCGCACAACCTCCTTAAAGCCACGTAAAATTTCCAAACCAACCGTATCACTTTTTTCAGGGTGAAACTGCGCCCCGTATACATTTTCACGTTGAATGAGCGCCGGCACAGCTAGACTATGTTTTGCTACAGCAGAAATATAAGCCGAATCCGTTTCTGCAAAATAAGAATGCACAAAGTAGACATAACGTCCGTTTAAATTTTCCGTAAGAAGATTTTCTTGCTGCACGTCAATTTGATTCCAGCCCATATGTGGCACTTTGAAGCCAGCCTCTTCGGGGATTTTTTTGACTGTTCCGGGAATCAGGCCGAGCCCTTTCGTCAGCGTGTGTTCCTCGCTTGAATCAAGCAACAGCTGCATGCCAAGACAAATTCCGAGTAGGGGAGTACCTTTTTTTGCGGCCGTTAAAATGGGTGTCACAAGTTTTCGTTCTTCGAGTTTGGCCATCGCATCGGGGAAGGCGCCCACGCCGGGAAGGATAATGCCATCTGCCGTCTGTATTTCTGCCGGGTCCGCCGTAAGTTGGCTAGAAAGTCCCACAAAATCGAGTGCTTTTTTCAAACTGCGTGTATTTCCAGTATCGTAGTCAATAATGGCAATCATTTACAGGACTCCTTTCGTGGAGTTCACGCCTTCGATTTCAGGGTTTATCGTGACTGCTTCAGAAAGGGCGCGCCCGAAAGCTTTAAATAGCGATTCGATTTTATGGTGCGTATTTTGCCCGTAAAGTACGCGCAAGTGCAGGGTCAACTTAGCATTTGATGCGACCGCTTGGAAAAATTCTTGTACGAGTTCCGTGTCGAAATCGCCAACTTTATCGCGTTCAAATGGGGCGTCAAAAACGAGAAAACTCCGACCCGAGAAATCGAGCGAACAATGGCCAAGACTTTCATCCATCGGGACAAAAGCGTTGCCGTAACGATTAATTTGCGCCTTATCGCCGAGCGCTTCCGCAAGGCATTTCCCGAGCACAATCCCAATATCTTCTGTTGTATGGTGAAAATCGACTTCCGTATCTCCCTTTGCGAGACAGACAAGACTGAGGCGCGCGTGTTTAGCGAACAGTGTCAACATGTGATCTAAAAAACCAACCCCGGTTTGAATCTCAGAAGCATTTTGTTTATCAAGCTGAAGTTCTAGTGTGATTTTTGTTTCGCCAGTTTCCCGGCTTATTTTAGAAGTTCTCATCTTGCCTTTCCTCCAATCGAATTTGAATGGCGCGTGCATGTGCGGTTAAGCCTTCTGATTCAGCGAGCTCTATTACATCTCTGGCCGCATCTTTAAGCGCATTTTCTGAATATAAAATAAAACTTGAGCGTTTTGTAAAATCGTCCACGCCAAGCGGAGAGGAAAACTTCGCTGTGCCTGCCGTTGGAATGACGTGGTTTGGTCCCGCGATATAATCGCCAAGCGGTTCAGTCGCATGTGCACCGAGGAAAATCGAACCTGCATTTTTAATTTGCGGTAAATAAAGCAGAGGGTTTTCCATTTGGATTTCAAGATGTTCGGGTGCAATTTCATTCGCGATTGCGAACATATCCGCCGTGCTCTCCGCCAAAATGAAATGCCCGTTCTGAAGCGCCACCTCACAAATTGTTTTCCGTGAAAGTGACTGAACTTGCCGCAACAATTCGTCTTCTGTCGCTTGAATAAGCGCGTTTGATGTCGTCACCAAAGTGACGCGCGCAAGTTCATCATGTTCAGCCTGTGACAACAAATCCGCCGCAATAAAGGCTGGATTCGCCGTTGCGTCTGCTAAAATAAGAATCTCAGAAGGTCCTGCAATCATATCGATGCCGACTTGACCGAACACTTCGCGCTTGGCTGTTGCCACAAAAATATTTCCCGGCCCAACAATTTTGGCAACGCGGGGAATGGAGTCTGTCCCGTACGCTAACGCCGCAATAGCTTGGGCCCCGCCAATTGTGAACACTTCGTCAACGCCCGCAATTTTCGCAGCGGCAAGTACGGCAGGATTTAAGTCCGCATCAGGCGGGGTCACCATCACAATTTTTTCAACGCCAGCGACTTTTGCCGGAATCGCGTTCATCAAAACCGATGAAGGATAGCTCGCCGTCCCACCAGGCACATAAATGCCGACTGAATCAATTGGCGTCACACGCATGCCGCGAATAACCCCGTCTTTTTCGCTGTCTAAAAAACCACTGCGTTTTTGTTTTTCATGGTAGTCCGAAATGTTCTTACGTGCAGTTTCAAGCGCCCGAATAAGCGAGGCGGGCACGGATTCATATGCCGCATCAATTTCAGCTTGGCTCACCCGAAATGCCGTCAAATCCACGGCATCAAATTCCTTTGTCAGGCGAACTAAAGCCGCGTCACCGTCTTCCTTCACAGCAGAAATAATTTTGCGTACAGCATCTCCTACGTCCGCATGCGTCTGTTCGCGCACTTCCAATTGTTTTAAAATAGTTGCCACATTACCCGTGAGTCGTTTCATTCGCCGTCCGCTCCTTTAAAACAAGTTGTAACTTGTCAATTAATGAAAAAATTCGCGTTTTATTTTGCTTAAGAGAAGCCTTATTCACAATCAGTCGTGCCGAAATCGGATAAAGTTTCTCTACAACCACAAGGCCATTGTCACGCAGTGTCGCGCCGGTTTCCACAATGTCGACGATAGCGTCCGCCAAACCAAGTAGCGGCGCAATTTCAACCGAACCTTCGATTTTAATAATTTCAACATCCTCGCCGCGCGCCCGGAAAAATTCTTCCGTTACGTTCGGATATTTCGTCGCAATCACTTTTCGCTTGTAGTCAGTCGGATCAAACGTAGGCGGAGCCGCCAAACAAAACTGGCATTTGCCAATGTTCAAATCGAGCACTTCATAATAACTACTCGCCGCCTCAAGCAAAATATCGCGCCCGACAATCCCAATATCCGCCGCCCCGTGTTTCACATACGTCAGCACATCGACCGCTTTTACGAGGAAAAAATCAATTTCATCCGTGTCACTTTGAAAAATCAATTTTCGCTTCTTATCCGCTAAAACCGTACAATCAACGCCCGCCAAAGTAAGTAAGCGCACAGCCTCGTCCTCAAGCCGACCTTTCGTTAGCGCAATCTTCAACCTCAAACCCGCTCACCCCTCTCAAAAATCACCTTCATACCTTCTTTTTGGAAAGAAACGACAGTCTCGATTTTCCATTTTCTCGCGAAAGCAATCGATTCGTTTTCCGAGTCTAACAGGCTAAGTGTACTATCTGGATTTTCCTGATAATAGCGCTCCGCCGCGCCTAGTTCAGCTAAATCATAATGAATGAGCACTCGTTTTGTAGCCAGCTTTTCAGTTAAGCCGTGTCGCTCTTTGAGAGCTAAAATGGCATCTAAATGGAGGGCAAGCCCAACCGCAGGTACCTTTTCCATCCCAAAATGTTCCGACAGCCGGTCGTATCTGCCGCCGCTTAAAAAATAATCCGCGGCAAAATTCGCAAAGCCGCGAAAAATGAGCCCCGTATAATAGCGCAATTCCTGAACTAAACCAATATCGACAGTGAGTAACGCATCTGGTTCAGCCTGTTTAATCGTTGCTGCAATCTCTAAAATTTCATCAAGTGGTGCATAGAGTTCAGCGTCAGGTAACAATTCCTTCGCCTCTGAAATCGTCGTTTCAACTTGCCCGAATAGTCTTGGCAGGGCGCATAAAAAGCGAGTCCACTGTGGCTCAAATTGTTTTGCGAAGACCTCCATGTCAGACAGGCTTTTATTTTGTAATAGCGTACGAAATTCAACTTCCTCCGTCGCACTTAAACTTAATTTTTGAAGGAGTAGCTCATAAAAACCAGCATGTCCGAGCTCCATCTGAAAATCCGGAATTTGCAGTTCCCGCATAAGCCGAATCCCAGATAACAAACATTCCACTTCCGCTTTTCTTGAGCCGTAACCAATTAGTTCAATCCCAGCTTGCATTTCTTCATTTCGGTCGCCGCCGTGACTGGCATTCGCGCGAAAAATTTTCCCACTATAGGCAAGCTTTACCGGCAACAAAACGCCTGTTGTATGTACCACACGGCCTATCGGTAAAGTCATATCCGGGCGCAGGGCTAACATTCTCCCTTTTTCATCAAAAAAACGATAGTGGGTTTCCTTTGTTTCTAACGAAAAAACATCTTCAAATTCGATAATTGGCGTTTCAATGCGCATAAAACCCCGCTTTTTGAAAAAATCTTGGACGGTGTGCTCCAATTTGTAGGCCGCTTCGGCTTCCCGAAAAAGCTTATCGCGTGTCCCAGTTGGCAAATTTAAATTCCAGTTCATCTGCAAACTCCTTTCTGATATTTTAACTTATTAGCATATTAGCATGTTAAAGCGTTTTTGTAAATGGTTTTATGTTATAATGATGGAAAATAAGGAGGGGACGCGCATGAAATGGGATGGGCACACGCATACGGAGTTTTGTCCGCACGGTTCAAGGGAGGAAGTGGAGCGTTTCATTATTCGAGCTATCGAATTAGGGTTTGATACATATTCTGTCACCGAACATATGCCACTTCCGGCTCATTTTAATCAGCAGGCAGCAGGGGAGCGGGAGGCATACGAAACGGCGAGCATGGCGATGAGCGATTTGCCGTATTATTTGAAGGAGATGGCGCGGCTTAGGGCGAAATATCGGAGCGATCTCAAAATTAAAATTGGTTTTGAGGTGGATTATTTGGCGCAGTTTGAAGCATTTACGCGCGACTTTTTGAATGAATATGGGCCAGAATTAGATGATGGTATTTTGAGCGTGCATTTTTTGGAAGGGCAGGACGGCATTCGTTCAATCGATTTTAGCGCGGCAGATTACAAAACGGCCATTGTCGATTTTTATGGTGGTTTTCGGGAGGCTCAAATCGCGTATTTGGAACAAATAAAAGCCTCGATTTTGGCGGATTTGGGGGCGTTCAAGCCGAAGCGGTTGGGGCATATTTCGCTTTGTCAGAAATTTAGGCACGCGTTTAATACAGAAACAGCTCTTCCAGACGACGTGATGACCGACGTGCTGGAACTTGTGCAGCGTAGCGGCTATGCGCTTGATTACAATACGGCGGGGCTTTTTAAAGTGGACTGCCGTGCGACATATCCGCCTGAGATGTACGTCAAACAAGCGAAACACCTAGGCATTCCGCTTGTTTATGGGTCTGATTCACATGCCGTCCGTGATGTTGGACGAGCTTACTCGGTTTTTTCTGAAAACTTGTCATAGTTCGTCGCCGGAATTTTTAAGCCCGAGGTATGCACGATGCTGTTTTTCTCTACTTTCCAAGTGCCTTTCACAACACCGTTTTGGACGACAATCGGCCGAAAGAGGCCGTTTTTTGTAATGACTTCGCGTTGCAATTCTTCTGGCAAATGCACGGAGCGGTCGCGGTAGCTGATGAGCCATTCGTCAAAGCCGGCGAGCAAAACGGTGTGATTAGTCGCCGTTTTTTTCGTTTCCGGGTAAAAATAAAAGTCGCCATCTTGTACGAGTTCGCCGCTTAAACTCGCAAGCATTTTTTTGATGGTCGTCTGCGGAAGTCCGCTCCACCAATTGAAATCTTGAATGGTCGCCGGGCCGCGGCTTTTAAAATAAATCCGTCCGAGTTCTTGGAGTGCCTCATCAAATGTGGCATCTGTTTTATGCTGCTCCAAAAATTCTGTATTTTGAAACGTGTTCGCATCCGCATGGAAAACTAAAATGTCATCTAGATTGGCCCTCGTAATGAGCTGCGCAAATGGAATGCCCGAACATGGCAATTCAAGCTGTTCGATGCTCGCTGAAAGCTCCGCGCGCGTTTTAGGCCCATCGCTAAGCTGCTTTTTAAGTTCAGCGTTACTTCGCTCAAAATCGCTTTCTGAAATCCCTAATTTTTTCCAATAACCGCGAAAGATTTGAAGAGTTCGCGCGCCGTAAACCTCTTTCAGCAAAAAATAATCTTCAGGTCGCATCGCATGAATCGTCCCGCGAAATGCCCATCCGCGAATGATTTGATTCTCCGCGAGCGCCCGCTCAATTTCAGCGCGACTCGAATTTTTTGTCCGACTTGCAATCGCATAAAGCATTTGCGCCCGGTTCTGCGCCTGCATCGCTCCAAAATAAGCGACCACTTCATCTGGCGTTTCAAAAGGCGCTAAAATACGCTGTGCGCCTGTTCGTAAGTGGATTAAATCTGATTTTTTCATTTGCAGCACTCCTTTTTTTTAGAATAGAGAAAGCAGCGTGAAAAAGCAACTAAAAAAAGGTCACGAAGTAAGATTATTCATTAAAAAACTAAAAAATAGCTGAAAAAAACATATTTCAGATTATTTGTTTACAAGTGATACAAATCTATGCTAAGGTAGGAGCATTACACGAAAGGAGATGAAGCATTATGACAGAAAAAAAGAAAAATAAAGGTTTGAAGGTACTTCTAAGTTTGATGTTAGGATTTAGCTTTGTGTTTATGTTTCAAGGGCAAAAAGCAGAGGCTCTGCAAGTATCAAGCGTCTTGTACTACTATGAAAAGGGGTTTTATCGGACACTTTTTGGGGTGGAAAATTTCACGAGAAATAAAAATTATCGAACAATCTCTTACCAAAATGGTGCAAGCTACACAACAAAAACAAAACGGCTTTATGCGTACCAATCAGGAAGTTGCACAGCTTACACGAGAACTTGGAAAACATATTAATAAATCGCTTGGAATCTGGTAACTTCACTAGATTCCTGCTTTATAGTAGAAGGAGTAAGTGAATATGCAGATGAACCATATAGCGAAAAGTATTAGGCAGGTCAATATACTAAACGATATCACTTTTTCTTTAGGACGAGGAAAAGTGGTTGCTTTAGTCGGGCCTAATGGAAGCGGGAAAACAACGTTAATGCGGATTATGAGCGGTGTCCTTTGCGCGAGTAGCGGCGAAATCCTAGTTACGGAGGATAATAAAACGCTTTATTTTATGCAAGATAACAGCATTTTATATTCGTATTTAACAGGGATGAATCATCTTCTATTCATTGGACGGATGTATGGGAATGTGAAAAAGATAACAGAGATTGTTGAGAAATTACATATAATGCCTTTTATAAATAAAAAAGTTGGCACGTATTCTTTAGGAATGAAACAACAATTGCTATTTGCGATGGCGCTTGTTGCAGATGGGGATATTTTAATTTTAGACGAACCATTTAATGGACTGGACCCATCTGTAAGCACTGAATTTAAATTTTGTATCCAAGAGTTGAAGCACAGCGGGAAGCAAATTTTTATTTCCTCCCATATTTTGTCAGATATAGATGAAATTGCGGACACCGTTTTATTTTTAAAACAAGGAATGATTGTTCAAGCAGAAGAAGTGGGTGAACAGCATCTGGAGGAATATCAAATCACGCTGAAAACGGGACTAACAGCGCAGGCGATTCAAACGTTAGAAAGCCACAACTCGATTTACTCGCTTAATAGGAAAGATGAAAATTTACTTATAGTTAAAATTTCGGCGGGAAAATTAATAGATTTGACACGGCTTTTAAATGATTTACAGGTGGATGTTGCAAATATTTTGTTGCAAAATGAAAAAACGAAACACTTATATCATGAAATTTATGAACAGAAGGAGGATGGCGGCGAATGAGGAATATGTACCGCTTTGAATGGCAAAAATTAATGAAACGAAAATTATTTCTCATTTTGCTTATTTTAATCGTCAGTTTAATTGCGATACTTTTTGTTTTTTATCAGTCACAATTTAATTTTGAAAAAGAGAACGAGATAAATAGTGAACAAGAGGAGATTCAAAGTATTGAGATGGCGATTCAAGGTGTGAAGGCGGATCCGGCCAAGTCAATTGCAAAAAATCAAGTTCTCAGTGAATATGAGCGAGACTTAAAAGTGGCAAAAGCGAAGTTAGAAGCAATGAAACAAGGGAAATCAAAAGAAAGACTGAAACTGCAAATTACAGAAGACAAAAATTTGTTGCAAGATGTTAGAAGTGGCAATACGTATACGGAAATGACCGAAAAACAACTCGAAATGCAAATTGCTTTAAAAGAAAAATATGACCAAGGAAATTTTGAATACAGCGGAACAGAATTTCATTTAAACGGTTCGGGCTTTACATTGGGTGCGCTTCAATTCCTCTTTCCGTATATTTTTCCGCTGCTCTTTTTACTGGCGTCACTGACCGTCATAGGCTCTGATATTGATTCTGGGAAATTACGCTTTTTCTGGAGTTTGCCAATCAAAAAAAGACATGTTTTGCTTACGAAAGAACTTGTAGCCTTGACTTCTGGCGGTATTTTTCTACTTGTAACACTTTCCGCCGCTTACTTGATTCCAAGTTTGAAAAATGGTTTTAAAACCTTCCAAATGCCAGCTATTATTCAAAAAGGTGCTGATTTTTATATTGGCACAGAAGGTGAAGTTTTAGCTGCTGCCGTCATAATAGCCGTATTTATCGTGCTATTTCTAGTTTCTTTACTGACTGTGCTCAATTTAGTTTGCAGAAATAATATTTTGAGCGTCATTATTATATTCTTGCTTATTTTCAGTTCGGGATTTTTACTAGGCAAAATGGAATCAGATGCAGGCATTTTACTAATGTTTAATCCGTTTGTGTATGTCGATGTTGTCAATTTGGCAAATGGAAATATTGGTGCAAAACTGGGAAGTAGTTTCATAAATGTCATTACGGGTGTAGGCGTTTTACTTTCGTACATTGTAATATGTCAGCTCCTTATTTTTAAACTGTCGACAAATGAAAAGCTAATTTTAAACAAATAAATAGACTTTGAAAAAAATCTCAAAGTCTATTCGCGTTATTTTTAAACAACAAATATAAAATAAAGAATAAACAGCGCCATCATCACATACATGATGGGGTGGACCTCTTTATAGCGCCCTTTTAACACCATCGTAATTGGGTAGAAGATAAAGCCAATCGCAATCCCTGTCGCAATTGAGAAAGTTAAAATCATCATCAAGATGACGAAGAATGCGGGAACCGCGACCTCAAATTTCGACCAATCGATATGCGCCACGTTACCAATCATTAAAATACCAACAATAACGAGTGCAGGTGTCGTGACGGCGCTTGTAATTACGCCAAGCAGCGGCGAGAAGAAAAGCGATAAGGAGAAACAAATTGCGACGACAATCGCCGTAAGCCCTGTTCTACCACCGACCGCAACCCCAGCCGTTGATTCCACGTAACTGGTCGTTGTTGAAGTCCCGAAAATCGCACCAACAACCGTCGCAACAGAATCAGAAAAAAGCGAGCGTCCTGCACGAGGCACTTTATTATCTTTCACAAAGCCAGCCTGGGTCGCCACCGCAACGAGCGTTCCCGCTGTATCAAAGAAATCAATGAAGAAGAACGTTAAAATCACAATTAACATTTGGGGAGTAAAAATATCACCAAGATGGATGATAGCCTGCCCGAATGTTGGTGCCACGCTTGGTACGGCGGAGACAATTTGGTGCGGCACTTCGATTTGACCGACTAGCATGCCGACAATGGCGGTAGTCGCCATCCCAAAGAAAATCGCGCCCTTCAAATTGAGTGTCATGTAAATGACCGTAATAATGATGCCGAAAACGGCCAGTAAAACGGGGCCAGAATGAAGATTTCCAAGTGCGACAATGGTCGATTCATTCGCCACAATTATACCTGCATTTTTTAATCCTAGAAAAGCAATGAAAAAGCCAATACCGGCGCCAACTGCGTATTTTAGTTCAGCGGGAATTGCGTTGATGACTTTTTCGCGAATTCCAGAAACAGTTAGGCAAATAAAAACGAGTCCTGAGACGAGCACGCCTGAAAGCGCCGTCTGCCAAGGAATTCCCCACTGTGCGCATACCGTGAAGGCGAAAAAGGCGTTTAAGCCCATTCCGGGTGCCAAACCAATTGGGTAGTTGGCAATCAGACCCATGAGAAGTGAGCCTACAACAGAAGCGAGCACCGTCGCTACGAAAACCGACTTTAAATCCATACCCGTAGTGTGAAGCATTGTCGGATTCACAAACAAGACATACGCCATGGAAAGGAACGTCGTGAGCCCCGCCAAAATTTCAGTTCTTACATTCGTTTTGTTCTCGCGAAGTTTAAAAAATTTGTCCATTAAAAAAGCCTCCCTGTTTTTATCACATTCGAAAAAGGGCGAGCTAAAAAAATACGGGAAGATCCCTATGTATTCATTCTGCTCGTAGTCGGGTCATTTACGGTAACCCGGTAGAAACATCCGAACCCTATTTTCGGACATATACGATATCTTTTTATTTTAGAGGAAAAAAAAGGGTTTGTAAATGTAAATTTTGAAAAAGTACCTCCCTCATGAATTTTCTTGGTATAATAGAAAAAATAACATCAAAAAGAGGTGACCATATGGGAGGTTTTAGTATCGTCGGATTCGTTCTAATGCTCGCAATAATCGCAATTCTTGTTTACATCATTGTAAGGATTTTAAAAAAATAGCAATGAAAATGTGCAAGTAAGATACATAAAATTAACGTCTTTTTATCCTCATCTAAACAGGTGAGGATTTTTTATATAAACTTTTAAATAAATTAGTTTATACTTTTAGAATAATCATGTATAATAAAAGAAAAAAATGAACTGGAGGATTTCAAATGAAGTATACATTTCCTGAAAATTTTTGGTGGGGTAGTGCAGCATCAGGCCCGCAAACAGAAGGTGCGGCAGATGTTGATGGACGCAAACCGAGTATTTGGGATTACTGGTATAGTAAAGAACCAGGACGCTTTTTTAACGGCGTAGGCCCAGCTAACACTTCTAACTTTTATTACCAATATAAAGAAGATATTGCGCTCATGAAAGAAACGGGGCATAATTCATTCCGTACATCGATTCAGTGGTCTAGACTCATTCCAGACGGTATCGGTGAAGTAAATCCGAAAGCCGTTGATTTTTATAATCGCGTAATTGACGAAATGATTGCACAAGGCGTCACACCATTTATGAACCTCTATCACTTTGATATGCCAATGTCGATGCAAGAAAAAGGTGGGTTCGAGTCGCGCGAAGTCATTGACGCGTATGCAACCTTTGCCGAAACTTGCTTTAAACTTTTTGGTGACCGCGTCAAACATTGGTTCACATTTAACGAGCCGATTGTACCCGTTGAAGCAGGTTACTTATATGATATGCATTATCCAAACGTTGTGGACTTCAAACGTGCGGTGCAAGTCGGATTCGGTACAACGCTCGCGCACGCAAAAGCTGTCAAAGCGTATCACGGATTAAAGCAAGACGGAAAAATCGGCATTATTTTAAACTTGACGCCGTCCTATCCGCGCAGTCAAAATGAAGCGGACTTGCGTGCAGCCCACTTGGCAGATTTAATCTTCAATCGCAGCTTCTTAGACCCAGTCACACTTGGCGAATTCCCAAGAGACCTCGTCGAATTGTTACGTGAGAAGAATTTCTTACCGGATTACACAGAGGAAGACCTAGCCATCATTAAGGAAAATATTATCGATATTTTAGGGGTCAATTATTACCAACCGCGCAGAGTTAAAGCAAAAGAATATATGCCACATAAAGACGCGCCTTTTGTCCCAGAGCATCTTTTTGATAACTACGAAATGCCTTACCGCAAAATGAATCCGTACCGTGGCTGGGAAATTTACGAGCAAGCGATTTATGATATTGCGATCAACATTCGCGATAACTACAATAACATTCCTTTCTTTATTTCGGAAAATGGGATGGGTGTTGAAGGCGAAGACCGGTATCGAAACGCTGAAGGATTTATCGAGGATACGTACCGAATTGAGTTCATTCAGTCGCATTTGAAATGGCTTCATAAAGCAATTTCTGAAGGTTCCAATTGTCTCGGCTACCATCTATGGACGTTCATGGATTGCTGGAGCTGGGCAAATGCCTATAAAAATCGCTACGGCCTAGTCGAAGTGAACTTAGATGAGAACTATAAACGGACAATCAAAGCATCAGGCAAATGGTATAAAACACTCGCTTCCGAAAACGGATTTGAAGCCTAATTTCATTTTATGGTAAAATTATGAAAAAAGACTCAAGATGAGGTGTCTGAAATGGCAGGAAACCAAACAAAATATAGCTTTATCGCCGAAGAAATAAGAACGCGCATTAAAAATCAAGAATACCCACTAGATAAGCCAATTCCAGATGAGATGACGCTCGCAAAGGAATTTGACTGCAGCCGAATGACAATGAAAAAAGCACTGGAAGTTTTAGTGTTAGAAGGCTTATTATACAGAAAGCGCGGACACGGCACGTTTATTATTAAGTCCGCACTTGATGCCGAACGGCTGCACATTCAAAGTCAAGAAGTGAACGGCTTTACAAAACTCGTGAACGGTGAAAAAGTCGACACCATCATTCTCCGCTTTGAAGTAGTTTTTCCAGATGAAAAAATCGCTGAAAAACTTCACGTGGAAAAAGAAACGCCGGTCTATGAAATCTTGCGGGTCAGAAGTGTTGCGTCCGAACCATATGTCATTGAACACACATTCATGCCCGTACAAATTGTACCCGGACTCACAAAAGAAGTTTTAGAAGGTTCAATTTACAGCTATATCCAAGATAAACTAAACCATAAAATCGCGAGTTCCTACAAGCAAATTCGTGCGGATAAATCTAATGAACTGGACCATAAATATTTAAAATGTCAACAAGACGATCCCGTCATGGACGTCGAGCAAACCGTGTATTTAAACAACGGCGTCGCATTTGAATATTCCATTTCAAGACACCGCTATGACAAATTTGTATTCACGACGGTAAATATTTCGCGGAGATAACAAACTAAAACCACCCCCAAAATCTAATTTTGAGGGTGGTTCATTTGCCAAGCAATTCGTTAGGAAATGCTGAACTGCGGCTGATAGGAACAAAAAGAAATCAAGACTCGCCCTTTTTAGTCCCAGAAGAAATACCAGCAGTAAACCAGTAAACGATCCCTAAAACAAGGAGGGCGACGATTGAAGACAGGTACATGATGGAGTAATTGCTAAAGGTTGCAACGATACTTAAGCCGAAGCTCCCGATGGCCATGCCTAAATCCATACCGGAAAGAAAAGTACCGTTTGCTGCACCAATCTTTTCTGGCGCGGCACGTTCGACTGCAAGCGCCTGTAGAGCTGGCTGAGTCATGCCATAACCAAGTCCGAAAATTAATGCGGCTACAAAAAGTGTAAAAGCATTCCATGCCATAGAAAGAACGATTAATCCTGCTATCATGGCTAAAACGCCAGGTATAATAACAAAGCGGTGCCCCTTTACATCATAAAGCCGTCCAGCGAAAAAGCGACTGATGAGAATCGTAATCGCTTGACCTAAAAAATAAATCCAAGTATTGGATACATGAATTTCATTCCCGTATACCATCATAAAAGTTTGAATGCCACCAAGAGGGATAGCTAAAAGCAGACATAAAAAGGCTGGGAGTAAAGCGGATTTTTCAATGAGTGAAGATTTTGTTTTAGTAACAGAGCTGTTCTTTTTCAAATGAATTTGTGAAAGTAATATCAAATTTGCGCATAAAAATAGTAAAGCAAAGGTAATTAAAAAATTAAAATCAAACTGATTAATAATGATAATGGCTAGAATAGGGGCAATAGACATGCCTAAGGCCGTCGTTAAGCCGTAAAAACCAATCCCTTCGCCGATTCTATTTGGCGGAACTAAAGAAGAAACACCAGTCGCGATAGAGGTCGTACTAATGCCCCAGCCGGCGCCTTGTAAAAGCCGAATCATCAAAATTAGAATGACCACAGATGAAAAATAAAAACTAAAAGTCGATACAATTAAAATAACTATGCCAATCAAAATTAAAATTTTTGAGCCTACACGGTCGTTCCAACTTCCTGAAACAGCACGTGTGAAGAGTGCGACAACTGAAAAAAGTCCAACAGAAAGGCTCGCGGAAACTTGCGAGCCGCCAAGTTCAATAATCCGAGCTGGTAAGGTCGGCATAAAAACCATAAATCCGATATAGAGAAATAGGCTTCCTATTAGTAGAAAAATATAATCTTTCGTCCATAATTTGCTGCTTTTATTCAAAATAATCCCTTCTTACTTTATGTTTTGGTCGATTTGGAGCATAATTTGTTGCCACAGCTTCAAATCGTCTGAGCTGATATGACGAAATATAGTTTTACAAGTATCTTCTACAACATATCTTAATTGATTTGTTTCGTTCTCTCCTTTTTTTGTTAAACTAATATGTGTTTTCCGACGATCCTCAGAATTAGTTTGGCTTGTCACAAGCTCTTTTCTTACTAATACATCAATAATCCGATTAACAGTAGGTGTATCCTTATGAACAAACTGAGCTAATTCTTTTTGTGATAGTGGCTGTTTCTGTTGAATTACATTTAAAACAGACCATTGTTCAGGTGTAACATTAAATTCCGATAAGTTCCTTGTTAAGTATAAATGCATGTTTTTAGCCATTACCGTTGTATTGAAAGTAAGGTTGTCAAACTCCTGACGCAAAGTAAACACTCCTATCCCTATATAATTGTCATAACAATCGTTGTCATGACAATTATATAAGAAATGATACTAAAATGTCAACTTGTTTATGCGTACAATTGGTTCTGATGCCTTTTATGATATACTACACGATGTATTTAAATGCGAGCGAATGGCGGAGCACTGTATGATTCGTGCGGACGGCGATTATAGGTTGGAGCTTTAAAAATAGACTAAGATATAGAAGTAAAAGAAGATATCCAAGTTAAAAAACATTTTAGAAATCCGAACATTTATATTTTGTAAGCTCTTGTGAAAAAAGGAAGATAGAAGCTTCATTCTGTCTTCCTTTTTATTTTTATGCTAGTCTAAAGGCAGAAGAACAATTAGGGGGAATAGATATGATAAAAGTTGTCTTTACTTACCGGACAAAAGAAAAGGATTTGCCAGAACTGATGGCGAAATTTGTTGAATCTGGAAGTAATCCGGAATTTCATTCGGAGGTTTCGAATCAAAAAATTGAGATGTTTAAACGCACGGACGGCGATGATGTTTATGTTGTTTTGGATATTTATTATGCGTCGAGAGAGGACTATGAGGTGCGTACGACATTTGAACGTAGTCAGCCAAAATGGAATGCGATTTGGTTTTCGGATAATTTGAAACATGAGGAAGTATCGGTGGAGGTTTTTGACGTTATTTAATTTATTTTTTATTCAGCACCAGTTTATAAAAAGTTCATTTTTGACATGTAAAATGAAAGCAGAAAATCATTTGGAGCCCGTAAAATACGGTTCTTTTTTGAAAAGTAGGGAGAAAAATGCGGATACGTTCACGATTTTTAATTTCCTTTTTAGGAAGCCTGTTTGTTATTATCCTCGCGCTGATGGCGATTTTTGCAGTGGTTTTTTATGCAATAACGGGCGAGGCGCCTGTGCCGACAACGCTTTATAAAACTGCAACAGAGCAAAAAGCCATCACATTTGCGGAGCAGGAAGCGCTCATCACTTTGCGAAATACGGCGAAAGATGACCCGGCGAAATTACTCACGACAGATACAAAAAAGCAAATTACGGATTATGAAAAAAAAGGGGTAAAAATCGTGATCAGACGAGGAAACTCAATTTTGTATCACTCGGATGGACTAGTTGTCAAGTCGCTTCTTGTTCACGCCCCTAAGTTCGACACGGATAATATTTATACCCAAGGGACGATTGATAATAAGGGCAATTTATTTCGCTATTTAAAATTTGATTTCTATTTTCCAGACCAAGAAAAGGGTAGTGTGATGATTTTAAATCAGGAAAACAGTTTTTCCGAGTTTATGCAGAAATGGGGCGTTATTTTAATTAGCGCAATTCTTCTCCTTGCGATTTTGCTTCTTGTGCTGTTTAATCGGTCGCTCAATCGGTCGGTGATTCGGCCGCTTAGGGAATTAAATGCGAAAGTTAGTGCTATGCGGGGCGGGGACTTGAATGAGCCGCTCGTCATTTCGAGCCATGCGAAAGGGGAAGTGGACGACTTAGCGAATGAATTTGAGTCGCTGCGGTCAGCTTTACATGAGGCGAACAAGGAAAAAGAAAAGTACGAGGAGAACCGAAAAGAGCTGATTACGAGTATTTCGCATGACTTGAAGACGCCGATTACATCGATTATTGGATATGTAGAGGGGCTAAAGGACGGGGTCGCGAAGACGGCAGAACGGCAAAACCAATATCTCGGTATCATTCATAGTCAAGCGAAACATGTGGACCACCTAATTGATGAGCTATTTATTTTTTCTAAGCTCGATATGCATAAATTACCGTTTCAGTTCGAATCGATTCCGATTTATGATTTTTTGACGCATTTTGTTGACGAATACACGATTGAACTGGCGCAAAAAAACATCAAACTCGTAAGTGATTTTAAAGATGAACACATTTTTGTGCGTGCGGACCGGATGCAGCTTCGCCGTGTGCTCGACAATCTCGTTCAGAACAGCACGCGCTACATGGACAAAACGAACAAGGAAATCCGCTTGAGCTTGCGTAGCGGGGACTCGGAGGTCATCATTTCCGTCCAAGACAATGGGGTTGGTATGTCTAAAGCGGAAGTGGCGAAGATTTTTGATCGTTTTTACCGTGTGGAGAAATCCCGGAACCAAATGACCGGCGGCAGCGGTTTGGGGCTTGCGATTACGAAGGAAATTATTGCGGAACATGGCGGCGAAATTTGGGCGGAAAGCGCTGTGGGCGCTGGGACGACAATGTTCTTTACGCTAAAAAAGGGGGAGCGAAACCAATGAAACGCGTATTATTAGTGGAAGACGACCAAAATATTGCGGACTTGGAGCGCGATTATTTGGAAATCAATCAGTTTGCGGTGACGACGCGTTATGACGGCGAATCTGGTCTCACAGAAGGTTTAGAGGGCGATTATGATCTCATTATTTTAGATGTCATGCTGCCCAAATTGTCGGGCTTCGACGTATGCAAGTTGCTCCGCGAAAAAATTGAAACGCCGATTTTAATGGTGTCCGCGAAAAAAGAAGACATCGATAAAATTAGGGCGCTCGGATTAGGCGCAGATGATTACATCACCAAACCATTCAGCCCTAGCGAACTTGTCGCCCGTGTGAAAGCCCACCTTGCCCGTTTTGACCGGCTAACAAGTCGGAAGGAGAGTGCCGACCAAATTGTGATCCGCGACATTGAACTAGATGGCCGTTCACATAAAGTTTACGTTTCTGGCGAGGAAGTCACCTTTACAACGAAGGAATTCGAACTGTTGAAATTTTTGATGCAAAATGTAAACCAAGTTTTTAACAAAGAAGCGCTTTTTGAAAAAATCTGGGGTTTTGACGCCTTTGGTGATACTTCAACGGTTGTCGTGCATATTAAGCGCATTCGTGAAAAAATTGAGCTTGATTCTAAAAATCCGACCTATTTGGAGACTATTTGGGGTTCGGGTTACCGATTTAATGCCTAGAAAGTAGTGATAACCATGAAAAAAGTATTTTTTAGTCTTTTTAGCATCATGATTCTCGCTGCCTGTCAAAATGAGGCGAATTTAAAACCGGAAAAGACGAAAACGGAGGTTAAAACGATGGAAAAAGCTGAATTTGTGGACGGAACACTGCTTAAAGCCACAAGTGCCAATGATTTAGCGGCAGTGAAACACATTGTCGAAAATCAAGAGAATGTGGTCATTGATGAACAAAACGCGCAAGGGGAAACCCCACTTTTAATCGCAACGCATAAAAATTATCCAGAAATGGCCATCTATTTAATGGAAAACGGCGCCGACATAAACGTGCAAGACAGCATTCAAGACAGTCCATTTTTATATGCCGGAGCACAGGGGCGAACTGAAATTTTAACTTTTATGCTAGAAAATAAAACGCCAGATGTGAAAAAAGTGAACCGATACGGCGGCAACGCATTGATTCCCGCTGCTGAAAAAGGTCATTTAGACAATGTGAAACTCCTTTTAGCTCACCCGTCAACTGATATTGACCATCAAAACAATTTTGGTTACACTGCGCTAATTGAAGCCGTCGCACTAACAGATGGCTCCAAACTGTATCAACAAATTGTCGCGGAACTTCTAGAAGGTGGCGCAAATAAAGAATTGCGTGACAATAACGGCATGACCGCACTTGATTACGCGAAACAACAGCAAAATCAGGCGATGATGGGTTTGTTGCAAGAATAAAAGAGCAGAAACGAATGTTTCTGCTCTTTTAAAACTTCTCCTTATGCTCCCTAAAACGCCGAATACTATGATTAAATACCTCAGATAGCATCAGCCCAGCCGCAATGGCACCTGCTACCATTGCGACTTGTACAGAAAAGCCAATTGCCACCGTATACTCGCCCAAAACAAAGTTTCTTACAGCTTGAAAAGCCAAACTTCCGGGAACAAGCGGCACAATACCGGGAACGTTGAAAATTGTAATCGGCATATGCTTATATTTTGCGAAAAAGTGACTCGCCACCGCGACGACGAAAGCGCCCGCAATTGTGGCCATCACCGTTCCGCTACCAAATTTATTTAAAGCATAAAAAAGCATCCAACCAAAAGCGCCCGTAAGTCCGCACGCATTCAGTGCCTTTTTAGGGACATTCGTAATAATCGCGAACGTGACCGTTGCTAAGTAACTAAAAATAAATTGAACAAGAATCGTTAAAATCATGAAAGCCCCTCCTCACGTGAAAAAGCGGAAAACAACCGCAATCCCAATTCCAATCGCACCAGAAGTTAAAAGCGCCTCCGTCCCGCGCGCCATTCCACTAAGCAAGTGCCCCGCCAGCAAATCCCGCACCGCATTCGTAATCGGGACACCCGGAACAAGCGGCATAACACCACCAATAATAATTTTGTCTAAATTAACGCCAAGATGAACGTGTACAACAAAAACAGCGAGAATACCGACAATAAACGAGGCGAAAAATTCAGCTAAAAACTTCACTTTCAACCATTCGGCCGTGTAGTAAAAAATAATGAAGCCAGTCGCGCCAATTAAACACGTACTAATGAAATCCACTAATGAACCACCAAAAATAATCATCAGCGCGCCGCTCACAAGACCCGCCGATAAAATTTG
This sequence comes from Listeria sp. ILCC797, assembly GCF_900186185.1. NCBI lineage: Bacteria > Bacillati > Bacillota > Bacilli > Caryophanales > Listeriaceae > Listeria > Listeria sp. ILCC797. Next base: position 57,886 of record NZ_FYBS01000012.1, on the reverse strand, counting down.
CAGCCAAAGCGGGAAGAAGCGTGTATCGTATTCTAATTTTTTTAAACTGGTATTTAGTTCTTCTAATGAAATATGGTTAGCCGCGAATTCGCGGGAAAGATCATTGACTAGGGAAACTTTTTCCAAATTGATAGTTCTTGTTGGAATCGGTTGTAATTGGAGGTTGTGTTCGCCTTCAACGGACATGAAAATCCCAGTTGGCGTCGCAAAACTAACGCCTTTTTTTTGAGTTGCAGCATCGGCAATTCGGTTCATCGTATCTTCCACACGATAAATTTCCGCGCCACTCTCCATCATGATTTTACCGGCCATTAGGCAAGTTTCGAGCATAAAATCGCGATTTTTCTCCAAAAAAATTCCCTCCTTTTTTAAAAAAATAAGCACTGTACTTTATCCTAACCTAGATTACTAAGAAATTCTAGTCTTTTTATGTATAAATTGTGGAGTTTGGGGGTAAAGAATAACTATATTTAGCTGATTATAGGGGGATATTTATGTTTACGTATGATATTTGTGAGCCAATCGGAAGGAAAGATGGTGAAACTTTTCCTGTCATTTTTGCTCTCCATGGGTTTGGCGGAGACGAATTAGATGTACCAGGCGTTTTAGAAATTATGATGGATCGTTACGTTGTTGTTGCACTTCGTGGTAAGGTGGAATATGGCCCAAGTTATGGTTTTTACCACATGGCGACAGAAGGTGAACCAAGCGCGAATGAAATTCATGAAGTTTCAAAAGAAGTCCTGCAATTTATGCACGATATTATAACAAAATACGATACCATTAATGAAAAAGATACTTTTCTGGTCGGCTTTGACCAAGGGGCAATGGTTACACTCGATTTAATGTTACGTTACGGTGGCAAAATAAGCGGTGCAGCACTTCTTAGCTCGCGCTTTTTAGCCTATACAAAAGATTTACCCCAAAATTTACTTTTGAAAAACACACCGTTTTTTGTGGCACACGGAACGCAAGATATCGCAGTACCAATTGAAGAAGCAGAAAACTTAACACGCTTTCTAAAAACCATCTCGAATAAAGTCGAGTTTCATAGCTTTTTTACAGGCCATCATTTAAAAGAAGCCGAAGAAGACGAGCTCGAAATTTGGCTGGATAAACTCGTTCAACCGAAAACGCAAAAAAAATAAGAATAGGGGAATTTTTCCCTACTCTTATTTTTTTGTTTAGATATCAAGTTCCAAAATGAGCACTTTTAAGTAGTTGCCTTCTGGAAATTCAGGGTGGACTTTAAAATCACTTGGAAGCGTGTGCGTTTCACGGATTTTGAAAGTACGCTTGCTTTCTTTAAAGGCAGCCGAAATGATTTCTTTAAACTTTTTGAGTGAAAAATTCGCATAGTTTGTCGAGGCAATGATGGTGCCATTTGGTGCTGTAATGCTAATTAATTCTTCCATCAGCGTTCCGTAATCTTTTGCGACACTAAACGTGATTTTCTTTGTACGCGCAAAGCTTGGTGGGTCGGCGATGACTAAATCGAACAGCATATTTTTTCGTTTGGCGAACTTCATGTATTCGAATACGTCCCACACTAAAATCGATTGTTCTTCGGGATTAAAACCGTTCACAACAAATTGTTCGCTCGTTTTGGCCACGCTTCGTTTTGCAACATCCACGCTTGTCGTATTTAATGCGCCGCCGTACAAAGCCGCAACGGAAAATGCGCCCGTGTAGGAAAATGTATTCAGCACGTTTTTTTGACTAGCAAATTCTTCCATGATTCGCCGTCTGACATTGCGCTGATCAAGGAAAATCCCCGTCATCCACCCATCATTTAAATAGGTCGCGTACGTCATGCCGTTTTCTTTCACAAGTAACGGAAATTCTGGCACGTCACCGCCAACAAAATCGTGTGTGTTTTCCTCCCGGAGAAATCTCTTTTTCTCGTAAATGCCTTTCACAAAAGGTTGGTCAAACATGGCGCGCAAAAGCGCTTTTTGGTAGCTGTAAATCCCCGCGCTGTACCACTGCAGAAGCAGAAAGCCATCATAATAATCAATTGTTAGACCACCAAGCCCGTCACCTTCTCCGTTAAAAAGGCGAAAAGCCGTTGTGGTGTCATCGTGAAAAAGTTCCTGCCGATTTTGTACCGCTTCCTGTAAAAGTGCGCGAAAAAACTCGGTAGACAGCGTTTCGTCTTCATTGCGGGAGAAAACCCAGCCATCCCCCTTATTTTGTTTCCCGTAATACGCTTTCCCAAGAAACGCTTTATTCGGCGACACAAGACGCAAAATTTGTCCTTCCGCAATTTGCTTTGGCCAATTCACAATCATTTCGCGCTGCACGAGTGGGAACCCGCTCTGATATCGCTTCACATATTTAGGTGCCACTTGCAAAGTTAGTTCTTCCATCTAATCACTCCATAAAAAAGCTTCCTACACATTGTAGGAAGCTTTAGACTGTGTTCCAATTAGAAATTAGCTACGCGACCAAAACCTACAAGGTATTTGCCCCAGCCAGTTCCATAAATATTGTCATATTTCACGCCAGCGTTTTGTGCGTTGATCATTTGACCGCCACCAACATAAATCCCAACGTGTGAAATACCACTACCATAATCGAAGAATACTAAATCGCCTGGTTTCGCTTGAGCAGCAGAAACTTTCGTTGCTTGAGCATACTGGGAACCAGATGTGCGAGATAAATTCACGCCGATTTTAGAAAATACGTATTTAGTGTAACCAGAGCAATCGAATGTAGTAGGGCCATTTCCACCCCAGCTATAACTTTTACCCAAGTGCTTTTGCGCTTCAGCAATTAAAGCGCTGTAGCTCGAACTTGAGCTTGCTTGGCTAGAACCAGTATTTGTGTTTTGACTTGGTTTGCTTGTATTTGAAGTCGTATTTGTTGGTGTCGATACGTTAGTAGCAGGAACAGTGCCTTTTACTTTAAGTACTTGCCCAACTTGTAAATTATCACTTGTTAGCCCATTTAAAGCTTTTAATTTCGAAACGCTAGTACCAAAAATGCTAGCAATTTTACTTAAAGAATCACCGCTACGAACCGTATAGCTCGATGCATTTGTATTGATAGAAGGTGCTTGTGGCGTTTCTACTTTAGCAGGCGCTTGTGTTGTCGTCTCTTGTTTAGGCGCTTCTGCTTTTTCAGTTTGAGCAGGTGCAGCAGCTTTCACTTCACCTTTAACTTTTAAAACGTCCCCAACAACGATAGCATCGCTAGAAAGGTTGTTTAAAGCTTTCAAATTAGCAACAGAAGTACCGAAAAGACCCGCAATTTTGCTTAAAGAATCGCCACTTTTAACCGTGTAGCTAGACGCATTCACATCAACAGACGGTACCGCTACTTGTTCAGCAGCAGGCGCTTTAGTTGTTTCTTTTTCAGCCACTTGGCTTGTTTCAGCCGGAGCAGTTGTTGCTTGTTTCGGTGCAACCGTTTTGGCAGCACTTTCTTTTACAGCTAAGTTTTGTCCAACGTAAATAGAAGAAGAGGATAAATTATTCCAAGACATAATATTTTGGACAGAAGTACCAAATTTAACTGACAGCGCCCAAAGCGTGTCACCACTTTTAACCGTGTAAGTAGAAAGATTAGCTTCTTCGACTACAGGAGCAGCTTTTTGTTCACTAGCTGGTTGAGTAGTTTCCTTTTCCACTTTTGGAGCAGGAGCAGCCACTTTTGCTTCACCTAAGAATTTTCCATTTACATAACCTGTTTTTCCGTCAGCAAATGTAATTTTATTCCAGCCGTTTGCTTCAGTAGATTCAACAGTTACTTTTGTACCACCTTTAAGCGATGTTACAATTTGATTGTCTACGCTAGGCCCTTTACGGACGTTCAACCAAGTTGCAGAAACAGATTTCTCAGATTTTTCTTCTTTTACTTCACTCACGACAAGTTTTTGACCCGGAAAAATCTTATCTGAATCCAAATTGTTTAATTGTTTTAAAGAATCAACAGTCGTATCATTGGCTTCCGCAATTCCCCATAATGTATCACCAGACTCCACAACAACACTGCTAGCAGAGGCAATTGTTGGAGCCGCAAAAGCTGTTACGGCAATCCCCGCAGTAGCAGTAGCGATAGTCGCTTTTTTCATATTTGTATAACCCCTCTCTTTTCAAAAAACTCAGTTAAAACTTGTATGTATACCGATTAATACCCATTTTACCCAGTTTAAAGCTAAAAAACAAACAAGCGAATGATTTCAAAACGAGGAATATCGGACTATACCAGCTTGTTGTAATAAAGCTGTAATGAAAGAAGGACACGAACGTATATTCCTCGGTCTTCTGACGTATTGCCATGGAACTTTTGGTTGAGAAACAAAAGTTGCTAAAGGTTGAACAAAGTTTCGTAAAAGGAAACCTATTTTAAAAAGACAATAGAAAAATTTAATCAAATTGTAATATTCATTTTTATGAATGATTTATAAAAAAAGAATGTCCATTTTGCAGGGCGTAAAATGAAGACGTAGTGAGACTTTCCGTTTCATGTAACATAAACAAACATTAAATACTCTAAAATAATTCATGAATGATGTATAATAACTTTACGGAGGGGAAAAAATGAAACAGAATTTTGATGATCGCAAAATCGTTCGCGAATATCGCGAAATCGCGCGACAAATTGTTCGCAAAGAAGGTTTATACATCAACATGGAACAAGCCGAATTGCAGGAGCAGACGCGAATTTGGCGCGAAAAATTTGAAACGCAAGAAATGACTTTACGAGATAAAATTAATATTTTTGCCCTTGTCAGAGAAGCAGCAAAACGAATTGTGGGCTTAGAAGCTGTTATTGTCCAACTCATTGGAGCCCTCGTTTTAGGTGACGGTAAAATCGCCGAAATGAAAACTGGGGAAGGAAAAACCCTCGTTTCACTTTTCGTCATGTACATAGAAGTTTTGCGTTCAGGGCGGGTGCATTTAATTACAGCCAATGAATATTTGGCACGACGCGACCGCGAAGAAATTGGACAGGTACTGGAATATTTAGGGATTTCAGTTGCGCTTAATGTAGCTGGATTAGAGAAGGACCAAAAAAAAGCAATTTATACTGCGGATGTTATTTACGGCACCGCTTCTGAATTTGGCTTTGACTACTTGCGCGACAACATGGTGCGGCAGCTAGACGATAAAGTTCAGACAGGCCTAGATTTCGTTTTAATCGATGAAGCGGATTCGATTTTAATTGATGAGGCGCGCACACCGCTTCTTATTTCGGATCATAAAGAAGAAGACTTAACAATGTATGAAAAAGCCAATAAGTTGATGGCGAAAATGTTAAAAGATGATTATGAAATTGATGAACATAAAAGGCTCGTCTGGCTAAACGATGCAGGAATTGAAAAGGCTGAAATGTTTTGGCAAGTAGATTCGCTCTATGCGGCGGAAAATCAGCCGTTATTGCGCATTACGATGCTGCTTCTTCGTGCACATCATTTGATGCATAAAGATAAAGATTATGTCGTACTTAATGACGAAGTGCTCATTGTTGATCCGCACACTGGGCGGGCGCTTCCGGGACGCCGTTTTAATGACGGGCTCCATCAGGCCATTGAGGCTAAAGAAGGCGTAACAGTCAACGAAGAATCGCGCACACTTGCGACTATTACAATACAAAACTACTTTAGGATGTATAAAAAAATCGCTGGAATGACCGGCACAGCCAAAACGGAAGAAGAGGAATTTAGGCAGATTTACGGCCTCGATGTGGTAGTCATCCCAACCAATTTGCGAGTGAACCGAGAAGACATGCCAGACGATGTATTTTATTCCAAAAAAGAAAAAGGGCGTGCGATTGTTTACGAAGTGTCGTGGCGCTATGAGAAGGGCCAGCCAACCCTAATTGGGACCTCATCAATCAAAAGCAATGAGTGGATTAGCGAATTGTTAACAAACGCGGGTATCCCGCATCAAGTGTTAAATGCGAAAAACCATGCACAAGAGGCCGAAATTATTGCGCGTGCAGGTGAACCTGGTATGGTGACACTTGCGACGAACATGGCGGGACGCGGAACCGATATTAAGCTTAGTCCAAGCGTTCATAAGCTTGGCGGTCTTGCTGTCATCGGCACGGAGCGACATGAGAGCCGCCGAATTGATTTGCAGCTAATGGGGCGTTCAGGTAGACGTGGGGACCCGGGTTTCAGCAAATTCATGGTGTCTATCGAAGACGACTTGTTAGAGCAATTTGATAGTAAGAAATGGGAAAAATATCGTTTCAAATTGAAGCGTCGCCACCCAAAAGACGGCAAGCCCGTTAACTCATCAAGAATTAATGGCTTTATTTTAGATGCACAAAAACGGATTGAAGGCGCCAATTATGACCTTCGAAAAGATCTTTTATCGTATGATGAAGTGATTGATTTGCAGCGCAAGATGGTTTACAAAGAACGCGACCGCCTGTTAGAGCAACACCGGTTAGAAATTTCTTCTGAAAAAATCTTGTTAGAAGTTGCTGAACGAACGTTTCGTGAGGCCAAGGACGAATTTGAACAAGAAGAACTTTATGAGCGGCAAAAAGAGCTGCTTGGTGGAACGAAATTTCCGTATACTTTTGATGAAGTGACATTGATGGAACCGGAAGAAGTAGGCAAGAAAATTCTGGAATGGCATCAAAAACAGCGCCGGAAATTTCCTGTGAATACGATTAGCATGATTGAAAAAGAGGTATATTTAAATTTGATGGATCAAATGTGGGTTATCCATTTAGATGAAATGGTGCAACTACGCGAAGGGATTCATTTGCGTGCATACGGGCAGCTTGATCCGCTCGTGATGTATCAAAAAGAAGGCGCCCATTTATTCGAGAAATTTCAAGCGGACTATCATTTCTTTTTCGCGCATGCGCTTTTAGAACTCGACCCAGATGGACTTATTATGGGCTAAATTTTCCTTCTTAAGACTGATTTTTGGCTGAAAATGGGATTTTAACGAGAATTTTTAGCAAAAGGTCAGTATAATGGATAAAAAAAGTAGGTGAAAAGATGAAAGGAACATTTTCCAAGTTTAAACAATTTTTTATTGAAAATAAATTTGTATTAGGGCTACTCATTTTTTTACTAGTAGCGCTCGATATTTATGTGCTCACGAAAATATCGTTTATTTTTCACCCGCTGATGGTTGTGCTCGAAACAATTGCGGCGCCCATCATTTTAGCAGGTATTTCGTATTATCTTTTCAACCCGATAATTGATTTTTTAGAGCGGAAAGGTTGGCATCGTGGCTGGGCAATTGGGCTTCTGTACATTGTTATCATCGGCATTATCGTGATTGTTTTCAGTTTTGTCATTCCAGCTGTTCGGGATCAAATCGTGAGTTTGGTCAAAACATTTCCTACATATTGGAACCAAATTACGGACAGATTTAACGAGTTTACCCAGTCCCCACTTTTTGATCAAATAAAAGAACGAATTTCGAACAATATGAGCGACATCATGAAAACATTTTCTGAAAAGGGAACGAGCTTTGTAAATAGCGCGATTGACAGCATCGGGAATATTGTTGGAACAGTAACGGAAGTTGTCCTTGCGATTGTCACTACGCCACTTGTGCTTTTCTATTTGTTGAAAGATGGGAAAAAGCTGCCGGATTTCATTTTAAAAATGCTTCCAGTGAATGGACGCGCACATACGCGACAAGTGTTCTCTGAAGCAAACCACCAAATCAGTTCCTACATTCGCGGTCAGATTATCGTAAGTTTCTGCATTGGGATTCTGCTTTTCATCGGCTATCTCATCATCGGACTTCCTTACGCTCTCACGCTAGCGATTATTGCGGCCTTTACAAGTATTGTGCCGTATTTAGGACCAGCAATTGCGATTACGCCGGCGCTTATTATCGCTACCGTCACTTCTCCGTGGTTGCTACTTAAACTGATTGTTGTCTGGGTTGTCGTACAACTTCTCGAAGGGAAATTTATTTCGCCACAAGTGATGGGCAAATCGCTCAAAGTGCATCCGATTACGATTTTATTCGTCATCCTCGTTTCGGGAAAACTATTTGGCGTTTTAGGCGTTATCTTCGCAGTACCAGGCTACGCCGTACTAAAAGTTATCGTAACTCACATTTTCATCTGGTTTAAACGAGTTTCCGGACTATACGGCGAACAACCAGAAAGCGAATACGAGCAAATTGAATCGAAAAAGGATTAAATAAAAATAAGGTAGACAAAAACGTCTACCTCAGTTTGTAGAAAAACTCTAAACTTAAGCCAAACAAAACGTACCACGCACAATTAGACTGTTGACAAATGGTGAGATTCTTACGCATTGCCGAGTACCGCACCGGAGCGTACTTGAGTACGTGATGACTGAAAACAGGAAGGGCGTAGTTTGCCCGACCATGTGAGAAGTTAGGCGAAGCGGAGCGGAACGGAGGCAAAAACTCCGAAGATTGCTGTTTGTCATCAGTCTGAGGTAGACAAAAACGTCTACCTTATTTTACTTAGAAAAGAGATATTTAGTTTAGGCGGGTGATAATATGCGTGTATTTGCAGGAGTTCTTTCAATTCAAGGCTCGATTTTAGGGCTTTTATCTTGGTTTGCCAAATCTGATGTCCCACCAGAGAGTCTTTTTGGAATGCCGGAAAATCTTGCTAAAGTAGCGGGGTTCATTTTATCAGTTGCCATGTTTATCGCGGGCATTTTAATTATTTTAGCTAAAGAAAATGACTTTTTTCTATTTGTCGCTTTAATTTTATGGGTGTTCGGCATTATTATAGGATTGCTCTTTTCACCAAGCTTTTCAGGCGTTTACTTTCGCCCGATTTGCTGCTTCATTTGCCTGTTAATTGGCGCCTATATTTTCACCGACTACACCCGTAAAAAACATTAAACAATTTTGTTTAAAAAACGAATTGCGGCTTCATACGCAAGGCGCCCGTCTGTTTCAGTCGTGTTCGTATCAAAATCATGCGGCAAATTGTGTACGGTGTAAAGTTCACTTTCTAGCGTGCCATTTTTAAGCGTCTCCGACTCAGAAATTGGTACATCTTGGTCAGCAAAACTATGGGCCAAAAAAAGTGGCGGCAGAAAATGAAAATCGCGCTCGGGAACTAAATCGAATGTGTCAATAGTTTGTATTTCAGCGTTTTCCCCAAAAACAAGCTCTTGCCATACCCCGTTTTGTCTCGCGTAAATATAAAGCGGGTAGCGGCTATCAACGGAGCCTGTGACAATTGGTTCAGGGTGAATCATCGTGTCTTTTAGCGAGTCGCTAATTTTCGGGAAGGATTGAAAGTAAGCAGTTTCTTCGTGCAAGAAAGCGGCATTTACTGTAAAATAGCCGTAGAAAGACAAAACCGCAAATGGATGTGGCAAAGTTGGATCGGTTGCCGCGAGCAGTGCAAGAAAAGCACCGGCTGAACGACCGAACAATGCAAAATCATTTTGTGGAAGTGACAGCGTTTCCGTTGCTTCTTTTTCAAACCATAAAATGGCATCCTGGATATCTTCGTAAATTTCTGGCAGTTTCGTTTCAGGCGCGAGCCGGTAGTCGACCAGTAAAAGGTTGTATCCGCCGTACAAAAATTGCTGGATGTAGGCCTTGTCTAGGTCGCTCCTAGTGCCGTATAGTAGGCCGCCACCGTGAAAATAAATGACCGTTTTAGCACTTGGCGTATCTCGCGTTATGAGGTCTGCGGCTAATTTTAGGCCATTTTTTTCAGAAAAAATAAAGGTTTTTTGATTCACTGTAACAACTCCCTTCCCTTTTAGTGTATGACGTGTTTGTTTAAAATGCTAGTGTTTTCATTTCGGCATTTTGGGGGATAAGGAGAGAGTATAAAACTTGAAGGAGGAAATTGGCATGAAAAAAGAAAAATCTGTCATCATTATGAATTTCTCAGAGGAAAGTGTTGCTTATCAAGGCTTTTCGGAGATGAAACGTCTACATACGGAAGGGAAAATTCGCGGCTATCAAATGGCTGTTTTAAAGCATGATAAAGGTGCTAAACTAAATGCAAAAGATTTTATCGATTTTACTGGGGCGGATAAAAATATAAAAGATAGCCTGATTGGTATGCTTATCGGCATTCTAGGCGGTCCTTTAGGCGTTTTACTCGGCTGGGTAGTAGGTAGCGTTGTTGGCTCCATGCAAGATGCCGGGGAAGTAAAAAGTGCGATGACTGTTTTTGAAAAAACGCTTGAAACAATTCCAGAAGGCGCAACCGGCATCATTTTAATTGCAACAGAAACAGATCGCGAAATCGTCAATGATGTTGTTTACGGCGACCTAAAAGGAAATATTGCGCGCATGGACGAAGAACTTGTTCAAAACGAAATTCGTGAAGCGCAAGCAGCTGAACAAGCAGCAGGCGACACGGCGAAGAAAAAATGGTTTAAGAAATAAGAATTTAGCTTGCGGGCACAACAAAACGTAATACGCAAAATTAGACAGGCACTAGAGAAACTAAAATTTCTAGTGCTTTTTTATTAAAATGAAAATGATAACGCTTTACTCAAAATTCGCTATTTTCAATGCAAATGAAACGTGATACAATGAACAAGTTATTGCACTTTTAAATCGTGAATATTAAATTTATTTGAGTTGGAGATGAAAGATTTGGATATCGAAAGTAGTCCATTAATGCAGAAGATTGATTACAGCACGAAGAAGAAAATTGATTTAGTAAATAATAGTGTTATTCGCTATATCGTTCGTGCCATGCTGGCTTGTTTATTCCTCACACTAGGTACAGCAGTCGCCGTTATGATTGGTGATAAAGTGGACCATTACGCACTTGGGCTTGGCAAAATTGTGTATGCCTTTATGTTTAGCTGGTCGCTCGTGATGATTATTTACATGAACGCTGAACTGGGGACATCAAATATGATGTATATGACAACAGGCGTTTACCAAAAAATTGTACGTCCAGGAAAAGCGCTACAAATTTTATTCCTTTGCGTTATTTTCAACTTAATTGGTGGTATTTGTGCGGGATATCTTGTTTCCTTAACATCGACATTCCATAATTTACCTGCTGATCACTTTTTATTCACAGCAGTAAGTGGAAAGCTTGAAAAGGCACCTATGCAAATTTTTGTAGAAGGAATTTTTGCTAATATCGTTGTAAATACAGCGGTGTTATGTACGCTTCGTATGAAAGACGATGCTGGAAAAGTCATCGCCATGATTTTCATCATTTTCATTTTCGCTTTCTTAGGATTTGAGCACGTTATCGCAAACTTTTCTTCGTTCTCGCTTGCGTTCTTTGCCTCAGGTGGCCATTTAGCAGCGATGACAGCTGGAAGTGTTGCGACAAACTTATCACTCGCTTTCTTAGGAAACTTTGTAGGTGGAGGCCTTGTGATTGGTTTAGGCTATGCTTGGCTAAACCGTACAAAATCAATTTATAAAGACTAAAAACATCCTTTTGGGTGTTTTTTAGTCTTTAGAAAAGAGGGGAAAAAATGAAATATGCTTTTAAACTGGCAATAAATGCTGATTTAAGTTTGGTAAGTCCAAGCATTTATACGGCAGAAGCTATCTATCAGGCACTAGATAATGACCGCGAACATTTACGAACTTATTTGGACTTTGTTGATAAAACAACGAGCATAGAGGACGAGGAAGCCTATATAAAAATGAAGCTCAGCGGCGAGATAAATGGCACAGATCGACTGTTTTTCATCGCTTATCAAGAAAAAATAGTTGGTTCTATCGACTTTCATTTTATGGATTTGAATAACCAGACTGCAGAAATCGGCTATTGGGTCGCTTCCCAGTACTGCGGCAAAAATATCGCAACAGATACCGTCCAAACCCTTTGCAAAATCGCTTTTGATGAAATGGGATTAAACAGACTTACAATTGTAGCCGATGTAGAAAATAAACCGAGCAACCGTGTAGCCGTTAAATGTGGCTTTAAAAAAGAAGGAACTTTCAGACAGAGTAAAAAAGTTTATAATGAATTAAGAGATTTTAATATGTATGCTTTACTTAAGGAAGAATTTTAAGACTTAACTCCCGTTTTGATTAAATTGAAGCGGGAGTTTTGATGTATAATAAAAAGTTAATTTATTCGCATTCTTCATACTCGCTTTTTAATTTAGATTATGGTATATTTTGGTTGTATTTTTCAGATTATTGTACGGGAGAAGTGTGTAGAAATGGAGAAATATGTGAGTTTTGCGCGCGTTATTGTCTTTATCTGTATCGTTTTACCAGCTTGTATCCCGCTCTTTTTCAGACGGCATAAAGAGGAAGAAATACTCGAAGAAGATGACTTGAAAAATTTTGAAAAAGATGAAAACGGGGAATACCCATGGGAGAAGCAACATAATAATAAAAATATATAATCAGGCTGATGATAAGCGGCGTTCTTTGGCGTTCTTGCCTGCTAATTTCATCATTTGTTGTCTGTCTGATTAAGGTGGGGTAGCAGTTTTCTACAATCTAGCCTTTTTAGGGAAAAGGAGACTATTATGGAAAAAACATTGCAAATTCAAGAAATCGTAAAGCACTTGGACGATTATCTCCCCGGACAGTTTTTAAATGACGAATTGCGTCCAAACCATCTGACACAAGTTGAATATCAAAACGTTAAATTAAGTACGGATCCTAATTTGTTAGCGGAAACTATGTTTATTGCTATCTCGAATGAGCGCAGAGACTATGTGAATCGAAAACCTGTTAATTGGACCGATGGTAACGCGCAAATTCAAGGAATGGAACAATCATTAGGTTTAATCGTAACCGAAACGCCAATCGAAAGTGCGCGCCACACCACACCACAGTTTATCGTTGAAAATAGTTGGACGTTTATGCTTGAATTCGCCAAGCTGCTGCGCGCTGACTTCCAAAAACCCGTCATCGCCATTACCGGTTCCGTCGGGAAAACCACTACTAGAATGCTCCTCACACATGTATTTAGCGACCAAAACGTGCTCGAAAACCGCGGCAATCACAATACCCGCTTCGCAATACCGCTCTACATGGCACAACTCATTCAAAACCCAGATATTCTAAATCTCGAAGTTTCATTAAACGCGCTAAACGGCTTTGATACGGGCTCCATGTCGAAACTCATCAAGCCGAACATCGTCATCATCACGTCAATTGGCGAGGCGCACCTAAGTTCGATGAAAGACACGAAAACCATCGCACTGTATAAAGGTAAAGTGTTGGAAGGGGCTAATGAAGATACGGTCGTCATTTTGAACGCAGATATTGGCAAAGAAGAACGCGAAATTCTATTAAACAAAGCGAAAAAATATACGAATCGTGTATTGACATACTCGGCGAGGAACAATGCGGCGGACGTTAGATTGATAAGCGTAAAACATGAAAAGTTTTATGATGAACTGGAAATTGCGTTTTTTGAGGAGAAACTTACATATTGTTTGCCGACTGGTTCGACGGGCCTCATTGAAAACAGTTTGGCGGCGCTACTTGCGTACTGGCAAATTGCTGGCGAAACAAACGGGGCGATTGCTAAAATGGAAACGTTCAAGCCGCTACAAAAAACGATGGAAATGATTCCACTCGCTTTACCAAATGGCGGATTTGCCTATATGGTGGATGATTCGCATAATGCGGCGGTGCCTTCGATGTTGAATGCGATTGATTATTTTAAGTCGCACAAGCAATTTTATCGCGGGAAATCGGTTTTAATCGTTGGGCAAATTGCGGATTTAGGGGAGAAAGGTCCTGAAGTGCACGTTAAAATTATGAAGGACGTGCTAGGCAGTGACGCCGATTATATTTTTGGTTATGGCAGCTTGTTTGAAGGTTTGTTTAAACAAAACCAAAATGAGCGAATTCAGTGGTTCAGCAATTTAGTGGACTTGCGAAGCCTCTTGCGCGACATTTTGACGGAAGATAGTTTGCTCGTGTTGAAGGGTTCTGTGACGGGTAGCGATTTCCATAAATTGGGTGGCTTGCTGAAAAGGGAATACCAAAAAAGAGAAGGCTAAAATGCCTTCTCTTCTGTTTTTTGAAGCAAAAACTCGGATAGGATTGGGGCGAATTTTGGGACTTCGGATTGGACTAAAAAGGCGTCGTGTCCGTAGTCGGAATCAATTTCGTGGTAGGAAACTGGGACGCCAGCTGTTTTTAAGAGTTCGAAATCGCGTCTTAGGTCGCGAATGCGGAAAAGCTGGTCGGACGTAATGCCAATTAAAAGGTAAGGCACTTGAATGTGCGTATAAGATGGCGCTGCCCCGTCTTGACTGCGGATGACATCGAACAGGTCAATCGCCTTTGTCAAATAAAGGTAGCTGTTAGCGTCAAAGCGTTCGACAAAGCTGTCACCTTGATATTGTAAATAGGATTCGATTTGGAAATGTTCTTTGGAGAAGGTGTCTTTTGAGCTTTCGTCCACTGTGAAGCGTTCAAAGCGCTGGGAGAAAAGTTCGCTTGTGCGATACGTCATCATGCCAACCATGCGAGCGGTTGCGAGGCCGCCTTCTGGTTGTGTGAGATAGTTGCCATCGTTGAATTCAGGGTCGTTTAAAATCGCCATTCGCTGGATAAGATTAAATCCGATGGCATCAGGGCTTGCCGCAAGTGGTGAGGCGATATTGATGACGGAACTGACGGCGTCCGAGTAGCTCACAGCCCATTCCGTTGCCTGCATGCCGCCCATTGATCCACCAATGACGGCTTTTAATTTTGTGATGCCAAGCGTTTTGATGAGTTCATATTGAACGCGAACGATATCTTTTACACTAAAACGTGGGAATGATAGGCGATACTGTGCGCCTGTGTCTGGATTGACGGACGAAGGGCCTGTCGAGCCGCTACAGCCGCCAAATACGTTTGTGCAAATAATAAAATAGCGCTTTGTGTCGAGTGCTTTTCCTGGGCCAATGTAATCGTCCCACCAGCCTGGTGCGTCAGTTTCGTGATGCTTCGCCGCATGGGCGGTTCCGGTAAGTGCATGTTCAAGCAAAATCACATTTGTTTTATCATCATTTAGTGTTCCGTAGGTTTCATAACCGATTTCAATCGGCTGAAGTCTTGCTCCGTTTTCCAAAATAAAAGCTTCTTTTTGAAATAATAATTGTTGTTTTAATCCCATTTTTAGACACCCTTTCATGAAGTTGATACGTGCGGAGCGTGCAAAAAACCCCTCCTAGCAAAAAATAAGCCAGAAGGGGTAGATATGTAAGAACGACTACCGACTTATCTTTCAGAATTAACTGCTGGAATTAGCACCGTGATCATTTGTCCGGTTGCTAAGGCTTCATCGGGCCAGTCCCTCCGCCTTTCTTGATAAGAAAACATATGAAATTAAGTTTAATCATAAGCGTGTTCAGACAATTTGTCAAGCAGGCGGAAAAGTTGTTTTTCTGTTTTTTAGGCTGATAAAATGGAGTAGGGGTGCTGGAAATGAAATTTAAGATTGTTAAACGAAAAATTCACGATATTCCAGTTTTGGAAATTACGAGTAAGACGAGCGTAGACAAGCCGCTACCTTTAGCGATTTATTATCATGGCTGGCAGACAAGCAAAGAACTCGTTTTAACACAGGGGAGAAAGCTAGCGAGTCGAGGGTTCAGGGTGTGCCTTCCGGACGCGCCAAACCACGGTGAGCGCCACCAAACTGTGTCCTCGGTCATTTCCTTAACATTTTGGAACAGCATTCAAGGAAATTTAGCAGAATACGAATTTATTCGCGACCATTATTTGGCGCAAAGTCTCACGACAGAAATTTTTGTCGGCGGCGTTTCGATGGGCGGCATTACCACGTGCGCGCTCCTAACGCATCACCCTGAAATCAAGGCAGCAGCTTGCATCATGGGCGAACCAAGCCCACTCAGTTTTCGCGCCCGCACCATTAGCCGGGCTAGTGAACGCCAAATTAAACTCCCGAGTGATTATGCGGATTTACTCGCTTGGCAAGAAAACTACGATTTGGATGGAAAGCCAGAAACCTTAGCGGGACGCCCGCTTTATATTTGGCATGGCACAGAAGACTGGAAAATCCCAATTGAAACCGTAAAAAACTTCGTCAAAAAAAATGCACCTAAGCCATACGGCGCAAATATTAAATTTGAAATTGGAGAAGGCGAAGGACATCTCGTTCAAATTGCCATTATGGATAAAGTGGCTGATTTTTTAGGTGGGGTCATAAAAGTTCAAAATGAAAAGAAATCATGGAAATCGTGAATTAAATTACACATAAAAAGTATAATTTTATATCTCTTTGTGACAAATATGTAAATTAAACTTAAATAGGTTTACACTTACGTAAAACGTGGTAAACTTATCTAGTGTTTACATAAATCATTAGGGAGGCAAAAAATGAAAACTTTTACTCGAATTTTATTACTAATTGCAGGAATTGCTATGATTGGCTTGGGAGTTTGGTTAATGTTCCACCCGCTTGTATCGCTATTAACATTTAGTTTTACAATTGCGTTTGTACTTCTAGTTTCAGGTATTTTTCATATTATTTCCTACTTTTCAAATCGCAAAGCGCAACATGTTTCTGGCTGGGTGCTAGCAGAAGGGATTTTATCTACTTTACTAGGTATCTTCCTACTATTTGACCAAATCGAAGGTGCTGCAACACTTGTACTTGTTTTTGCAATGTGGGTACTTTTTGCAGGTATTATGCGTACAATTGGCGCATTTGCTGCGAAACAAAACAACGTTCAAGGTTGGGGCTGGATTTTAACAATGGGTATTATCGGTATTCTTGTCGGTTTTATCGCGTTGTTCAACCCAGTAGTAAGCCTAGTTGGGATTGTATTTATTACAGGTACATTCTTTATTGTTGAAGGAATTGGCGCAATTTCTACTTTCTTCATCATGGGTAAAATGGATAAATAATTTCGAATACAAGGCGGTTGAGTATAGCTCAATCGCTTTTTTTGTGCACTCAAATGAAATGTTTTGAAAGAAAGTGATTGATTTTGACGGGAATAGATGTTATGATAACGGTGAACGGAGGGAATGAAATGTTAAATGCTGAGCGGAAAGAGAAAATTTTAGACATGCTGGAAAGCCTTGGTGTTGTAAAACTTTCAGAACTTGTAGCTAGTTTGAATTCATCTGAATCAACTATTAGGCGCGATTTGATTGAAATGGAAGAAGATGGATTACTAGAACGCGTACACGGCGGGGCGAAACTTTTGAAGCAACACAATTTGGAGCCAAGTATGGATGAGAAAACATTCAAACACGTTCATAGTAAGCAACAGATTGCAAAACGGGCAGCGGAGCTTGTTGCAGAAAATGATTGTATTTATTTAGACGCAGGTTCTACAACTATCGAAATGATTCCCTTTTTAGCAGATAAAAAAATTACGGTTGTGACGAATGGTTTAGGTCATGTTGAGCGGCTCGTCAATTTGCAGGTGGATGCTTATTTACTCGGTGGCAAAATGAAAGTGCATACAAAAGCCGTTGTTGGTGCGGTGGCGCTTGATAACATTGGAAACTATCATTTCGATAAGGTGTTCATTGGAGCGAATGCGATTCATCATGAATTTGGTTTTATGACGCCGGATACAGAAGAGGCGTTTTTAAAGCGCAAGGCGAGTCAGCTCGCAGGCGAAGTTTTCGTCGTAGCGGATCACTCAAAATTTGCGCAAGCAAACTTCGCAAAAATGTTCGAATTAAACGGTGCGACGCTCATAACGGATTACGTGCCGGTCAATAAAGCGGAGAGTTTTAGTCAAAAATTAAAAGTAATTGAGGTGGGGAAATGATTTATACGATTACGTTAAATCCGTCGATTGATTATATTGTGGAAGTGGCTGACTTGAAAATTGGCGATTTAAACCGAATGAAACGCGATTATAAGTTGCCTGGCGGGAAAGGGATTAATGTTTCTCGGGTTTTAAATCAACTCGGTGTGAAAACGATTGCAAGTGGATTTTTAGGCGGTTTCACGGGTCGCTTCATCGCAGAATGGCTGACAAAAGAAGGCATTGCAACTGATTTTGCGGATATTGCCGATGATACGCGAATTAATATTAAATTGAAGGCTGGGGACGAAACGGAAATTAACGGCCTTGGTCCTGACATTACAGAGGCGGAAGTGGCAGCGTTTTTTGCGCAACTTGAAAAGGTGCAAGCAAATGATGTGGTTATTTTATCGGGCAGTGTACCGCCGTCGCTTGGCGCGAATTTTTATGACCGCATCATTCAGTTGTGCCTAAAAAAAGGCGCCGAGTTTATGATTGATACGACAGGCGCCGAACTGCTTCGAGCACTTTCAAAAAAACCAATTTTAATTAAGCCGAATCATCACGAGTTGGCAGAATTATTCGGCGTACATTTCGAATCAAAAGAAGATTTAATCCCGTATGGTAAAAAGTGTCTTGAACTTGGTGCAAAACATGTTATCGTATCGATGGCAGGCGACGGGGCGCTACTTTTCACGGGCGATGATGTGTATTTTGCCGAACCGATTAAAGGGCAAGTGAAAAATTCTGTAGGTGCCGGGGATTCCATGATTGCGGGGTTTGTTGGAACTTTTGCAGAAACAGGGGATCCAGTACGCGCGTTTCAATTTGGCGTAGCAACAGGAACAGCGACAGCCTTTTCAACGGATTTGGCGACAGCAGACTTCATTCAAGAAATTTTGCCACAAGTTAATTTAGATAAAATGGAGGGGACGAAATGAAAATAACAGATTTGCTCAGTAAAGATGTCATGATCATGTCGCTTAAGGCGACGACGAAAGAAGCGGCCATTGATGAGATGATTGATTCTCTAAAGCGTAACGGCAAAATAAACGATGCTGCTTTATTCAAAAAAGAAATTATGAAGCGGGAAGCTGAGAGCTCAACGGGAATTGGCGAAGGCATTGCGATGCCGCATGCGAAAACGAAAGCCGTTAATACACCCACTGTTGTTTTTGCTAAAAGTGAGGCTGGACTTGATTACGAGTCATTAGACGGTGCGCCAGCTCATTTATTTTTCATGATTGCAGCGCCTGATGGGGCGAATGAAACCCACCTTGAAACGTTAGCAGCACTTTCTCGCTTGCTCGTACATCCTGATTTTGTGGCGCATTTGAAACAAGCGAAAACACCAGATGAAGTTACCGAATTGTTTGACGCGAAGCAAAATGAATCAGAAGCTGCGCCTGTCGAAACGGCTTCCGGCGACCAATTTGTCGTGGCAGTGACGGCTTGCCCAACTGGAATTGCGCATACGTATATGGCGGAAGATGCGTTGAAAAATAAAGCGCAAGAAATGGGCATTTCGATTCGCGTAGAAACAAATGGCTCTGAAGGCGTGAAACACCGTCTAACGGCCGACGAAATCAAACGTGCAGCGGGCGTAATTGTGGCCGCCGATAAAAATGTTGAAATGGCACGCTTTGACGGCAAACACGTTCTTGAAACACCAGTGAGCGACGGGATTCGTAAGCCAGAAGAATTAATTAATCGGGCTTTAAAACAAGATGCGCCAGTGTTTCATGCCGATCATGTGAAAAATGAAGAGGAGTCTTCGGAAAAAGTTTCCATCGGCAGTAAAATTTATAAAGATTTAATGAACGGAATTTCGCATATGCTACCATTTGTAGTCGGTGGCGGGATTTTAATGGCGATTTCCTTCCTAATCGAACAATTATATCCAGATAGCGCAGTTTACCAAATGCTAACTGCTATTTCAGATGGTAAAACAGGTGCCTTCGTATTCTTAATTCCAATTTTGGCAGGTTTTATCGCAAGCAGTATCGCTGATCGCCCCGGCTTAATGCCCGGTATGGTCGGTGGTTTGCTAGCCGCAACATCAGGCGCTGGTTTCCTTGGCGGCTTAGCGGCAGGTTTTCTTGCAGGGTACATCGTTCTTGGACTGAAAAAAGTGTTCGCGGGCATGCCTCGTTCGCTTGACGGCTTAAAACCCATCTTGCTTTATCCGGTATTCGGATTGCTCATTACAGGCGGCTTAATGTACTTCATTATCGATCCAATTTTCAAAGTCATCAACGATTTCCTGACAACGCAACTTAACGGCCTAGGCACAGCCAATGCGGCTGTCCTCGGACTTGTTCTCGGCGGTATGATGGCCATTGATATGGGTGGCCCGTTCAACAAAGCTGCATATACATTTGCAATTGGCGTATTCACTTCAACGGGTGACGGCGCATTTATGGCAGCCGTTATGGCGGGCGGTATGGTGCCACCTTTAGCCATTGCTTTAGCTACAACGCTATTTAGAAATAAATTTACCGAACAAGAAAAACAAGCCGGTCTTACAAACTACATTTTAGGACTTTCCTTTATTACAGAAGGGGCGATTCCATTTGCTGCGGCCGATCCACTTCGAGTCATTACATCTTCCGTCATAGGTTCAGCTATTGCTGGGGCGCTCACGCAAATTTGGGCAGTCGACGTTCCAGCCCCACACGGCGGTATTTTCGTAGCACCACTGGCGAACAAACCGATTCTCTTTATCATCGCCATTTTAATTGGTATGGTCATCTCTGGACTCATTTACGGATTTTGGAAGAAGCCGAAGCAAAACTAAAATTGAAAATGGTTAAGCTGACACACACGTGTGTCAGCTTTTTTGTGTTCAATACAATTTTTCATCACAAGGAAAGAAAGCGCTTTATTTAAAATTGGGATAGAATTACAATTTTATGTAAGGGTTATCATTTACTATTAAAGTATGAGGAGGGGAGTAGATGGAACAAGGAAGTAAGGATTTAATCATCTATCTTTTAACACATGAAAATACGGAGCTATTAGCGGTTGCTAGGCGTTTTCGAATTTCAGAAGATGAACTTTTAGATTGGATTTCAAAAATCAACCATCTACTAAAACAAGAAAAAATTTTTATTCATGAAAGCACGATTCGCTTGACGGAAAAAGGTCGCGAAGAATGCTATCGCCTTTTAACTGCCGAGGAGGAAATGTTGTTCACGTATTATGAAGTAAAACTAAGACGGCAACTTATTTTAATTCAACTTCTGATGGAACCGCGTTTTTTGTCCCTTAAAGCGCTGGCAGATTATGTGTATGTTAGCAAAAATACCGTTTTAAATGACGTCAAATGGATTCGCAACCATTTAAATGAAAGGCGGATTCATTTGGAATATTCTCGCAAGGAAGGCTATGCGGTAAATGGGGCGGAGTTTTTGATTCGAAGCAAGCTTGCTGAACTTTTGCGGGAGGTCATTAAAATACCATACGGGAAATTTGTGCTTGACGAAAAAAATTTAATTACTGTCAGTGAAACTTTTCTTTTGAAAAAAAGGCTTGAAAGTGTGGAGAAAAGACTGCAAGTGACATTTACAGACGAGCAAATGGAGGAGCTACCGTATATTTTAGTTGGCACCATTAAGCGTGCGGAAGTTTTACGTGCGGATTGGTCTTTTCAACTTAAGAAATATGATCTTAAAAATACCAAGGAATACCCGGTTATTAAAGAAATGTTTTGGGGGTATGATTTTTTATCCGAGGCGGATTATTTATACCTTGCTCTGCAAGTTTTGGCGTCTAGTTTGCTCGAATCCGTCCTTTATTTTTCAGAGAGCGATGAAATTGCCGACGCGACAACGGAATTTATTCAGCAATTAGAAATTTATTTTGCGACTGAGTTTGCGCATAAAGCGGAGTTTAAGGAAAAGGTGATGCTGCATGTTCGCCCGGCGGTGTACCGCAATTTGCTTGGCTTTCAAATTGTGAATCCACTGGCTGAGCAATTTAAGACGGAATATTTGCCGACTTTTCAAATTGTGAAAAAAGCGGCTGCGCCGTTTGAACGCCTAGTAGGGCACGCCTGGTCGGAAGAAGAAATTGTGTTTTTATCGATGATTGTGCTCGCTTGGATGTATCAAGAAGAGGAGTCTGCCGAACCTGTTTTTTCAGCCGCTGTTTTATGCCAAAGCGGGACATCGATTTCAAAACTATTGATTGAGAACTTAAAAATGATGTTTCCGACCATTGATTTTAAAGGGGCCTACGCCGTTAGACAACTTCCGGAAGTGGAAGGAAATCTTGATTTTATTTTTACGACGGTTCCCGTGCAAAGTCAGGCGACGGTTTTTGTTGTGCCGCCCATTTTAGGGAAGCTGGAACGAAAAAAACTGCGCAGGCAATTGGAACAGGCAATTTTGCTTGATGAGGGTATGCGAACGAAAGAACTTATGGCGATGCTAAAAGAAGCCATTCCATCTGAAAAACGCCCGTTTGTCGAGCAGCAATTGAATCAGTTCTTTATGAAAAAGCCGCAAATTGAAAAGGCGCCGAAAGAAATGGTCATTTTTGAGGAACAAATTAGCTTTTTAGAGGATGCAACGTGGGAATCGATTGTGGAGGAAGCTTTTGAGCCGCTGTTAAAACGGGGGTCTGTGACTTGGCAGTACGTTGAAAAATGCCGCGCCCATTTTTATGACCACTATGAAACGATGATGATTGGGCCGAATATTTATTTGCCACATGCATCACCAGGCGACGGTGTTTTAAATGCGGATATCCAAATTGTTCGTCTGAAAACGCCTGTTGAAACGCCGTGTGGAAGCGAAGTGGATATTGTGGTTGCTCTTGCGCCGTCTGAAAAAAATCGCCATATTTCACTTCTCTTAAAACTAAACGAACTCTTTTTAGACGAAAAAAAACGGCGGCTAGTACTCTCGGCAGAAAACCAAAATGAATTATACGAAATGATTGATAGGGGGTGAAGTGTTGGAGTATGCCAGTTTATTTCAAGAAAAAAACACCCTGATGGGGCAAATTGCGACAGATCAGCAAAACTTTTTTAGTCTTGCCGCAACGATTTTGGAAGACGGAGATTTTGTGGAGCGCTCTTTTTTTCGAGCGATTGTCGAACGGGAAAAGGTTTTTCCGACTGGCCTTGAGATGAATGACATTCGAATTGCCATTCCGCATACAGATGTTTGTCACGTCAAGAAGCCATTTGTTTTTGTGAGCAAATTGGAACATGCCATTCCATTTGTACAGATGGGAACAACGGATAAAGTGATTGATGTTCAGATGATTTTTATTTTAGGGATTCGAGAGCCACAAAATCAAGTGCCTCTTTTGGCTAAAATTATGGAAAAGTTTGGCGAGGAAAATTTTTCTAAGAGGTTACAAAATCTGCACGATAAGCAAGACATGGTGGCCTTTTTAAAAAAACAATTTGGAGGTTTTGAACAATGAAAAAAGTGATTGTAGCATGCGGTTCTGGTGTAGCGACGAGTCAAACGGTAGCGTCGAAAGTCGACCGAATTTTAAAAGAAAAGGGTGTATCTGCGGTTGTGGAAGCGGTGGATATTAAGTCGCTCGAACAGCACATTAGAACGAGCGATGTGTATATCGCGATTACAAAAGCAAATAAATCGTTTGATATTCCAACTTTAAATGGCATTGCCTTTTTAACAGGAATGGGCATGGAAGAAGAAACAACGAAACTGCTAGCCGCCTTAAAATAAAAAAATCAATAGGGAGCGTGAGGTAATGGAATCCTTACAAAGTGTTGTACAGTTTGTTTTAAATTTAGGAGCCGCTGTTTTTGTTCCAGCTTTAATGATCATTATTGGTCTAATTGTCCGCATGAAAGTGCGCGATGCTTTTAGCGCCGGTATTATTTTAGGTGTAGCTTTCCTTGGTATGAACATTGTGATTGGCTTTATGATTGAAGCGCTAACGCCTGCCGCACAGGCGCTTGCTGAGCGGACGGGTATTGGGCTGACGATTTTAGATGGCGGTTGGACTTCAATGGCTACCCTTGCGTGGGCATGGCCGCTTGCTTTTCTCATGTTTCCGGTTCAGCTCGGAATCAATGCGCTGATGCTCGTTTTCAATCGAACTAAAACGTTAAACGTCGATTTATGGAACGTATGGGGCAAAATTTTAACGGCCGTTCTAGTTTACGGCGTAACGCAAAATTATTATCTGGCCTTTTTAGTTGCTGGTATTCAAATTGTCGTTGAGCTTCTACTTAGCGACGCGAACCAACGACAAATTCAAGAATTAAACGGGATTCCGGGCGTTACAGTATCACACGGAATGATGATTTTCTGCGTATTCTTGATGCCGTTTGATTGGCTACTAAAGAAAATTCCTTTTTTACGAAAAGATATGGACGCAAATGCGTTAAAAGAAAAAATTGGTATTTTTGCAGAAAATCATGTGATGGGTTTTATTATCGGTGGTTTGCTCGGTCTTGCTGCTGGCTATGATATTCCGAAAATTTTAATGCTCGCGATGCAAGCCGCGGCGGCATTAACGTTATTCCCAATGGTGGCTAAGCTCTTTATGCAAGCTTTATCACCGCTTTCAGATGGCATTTCTGAGTTTATGAAAAGGAAGTTTAAAAACCGCGAATTGTTTATCGGGCTGGACTGGCCCATTCTAGCTGGTTGTAGTGAAGTTTGGGTGGCCGTTGTCATCATGGTTCCTGTGACGCTACTCTTTTCGTTCATCTTACCTGGAAACGGCGTGCTACCATTTGCTGGCATCTTAAACATTTCCTTATGCGCCCCAGCGCTTGTTGTGACAGGCGGCAATTTGCTCCGCATGACCATTTTAGGGGTTATTACAACGCCAGTATTTTTATACGTTGCGACGTTTTTCGCAGATACCATTACGAAGCTGGCCAATTCAACGGGCGCGATTTCTTTAAAGGCAGGACAGGAAATTACGTGGAGCACACTTGAGTATCCTGTATTTCGATTTATTGCGGCGGAGGCGACAAAACCGAGTGTGATAGGCCTAGTTTTACTTGTAGGTTGGCTCGTTCTGCTAGTTTTCTACTTGAAAGTCATGAAAAAACGTACACAAAAGTTTGAAGAGGCGGACGCGCAATGATTTATACGATTACGCTAAACCCCGCAATTGATCGGCTCCTTTTTATTCGCGAGGAGCTAGAAAAACGCAAAACGAACCGAGTCGTTCACACGGAATTTGATTGCGGCGGAAAAGGGCTTCACGTTTCACACGTGCTAAGCCAATATGAAATTCCAAACGTAGCGCTCGGCTTTATCGGCGAACAAAATCAAGCACAGCTTTTTGATATTTTAAAGAAACGCGCGATTTCGCATCACTTTTTTGTCGAGCCTGATGTGGCTACACGTGAATGCTTTGTCGTGATTAGCGAAACAACGAGCGGAAGCACGATGATGCCGGAAGCGGGTTTTACTGTCAGCGAGAAAAACAAGGAAAACCTGCTTCATTTCATCAAAGAAAACGTCAAAAAAAGCGACTATGTCGTGATTGCAGGCTCACCGCCGCCAGGTTATGCGCTAGCCGATTTTAAAACTTTATTTTCTACGGTGAAAAAAACAGGCGCTTTCCTCGCGTGCGATTTATCTGGTGAATTTTTGCTCTATGCCGCTAAAAATGGCGTGGATTTCTTAAAACCGAATGAAGAAGAAGTGAAAATCTTAGTACATCAGTCAAATGATGATTTGCTTCAAAATATTCGCGTATTGATGGGGAAAATTCGCTATTTCGTCGTTTCGCTTGGCAAAAAAGGATCGTATGTGGCTTATAACGGTAAGGTTTATCGCGTTTTGGCACCGCAAGTTATTGAAAAAAGTGATACAGGAGCAGGCGATGCTTTCGTCGGTGGCTTTATTGCTGGGTTGTCAGCTAACTTGACGATTGAAAATGTGATTCGTCGCGCTTCAAGTGTCGCTGCTAGCAAAGTGCAGTATATGGACAGCGCCACTTTTAGTGTGGAAGAAGCCGCTCATTTAAGTAAAAAAATTTCAATTATCGAAGTGGAGGAAATGTAATGTTATATGAAAAAGAGCGTAAAGATTTAGCGAAAATTGTGAAAACCATGTTTGATCGCTTTGAAACGAACGCAGCTGGAGGAAATGTTTCGGTTAAAATGAATGATGAGCATATTATTATGACGCCCACTTTGATGAGCCAAGCCAGATTATGCCAATTATCACCATATGAAATTTTAGTTGTTGATCAAAATAACGAGGTGGTAGAAGGCGACGGCCGAGTCACGCGCGAAATTAATCTACATCGTGCTTGTTACAACGAAAATCCAGCAATTGGGTGTGTATTACATGCTCACCCAAAAGAATCCATGCTGTTTGCAACGCTCGGAGTAGATTTACCAAATTTAACAGAAGCGACGCAAAAAATCGGCCGGATTCCAACACTCGAATTTGCCCCCGCGACAAGTAAGGAACTGGCAGAAATCGTAAGGCGGCATGTTGCTGACTTAGGCGAAAAGGCGGTTCCTAGCGCAAGTTTACTGAACAAACATGGCATCGTCGTACTTGAAAGCTCTTTGCATAAAGCATACGATTTATTGGAGCGTATTGAATATAATGCATACGTCGCGCAAAAAGCTATGGTGTTTGATGCGCTGAATATCCACAGCCTAACAGAAGAAAAAGAACTCAATTACAATTTGGAGGAATAAATATGGCAATCAATTTTGGTGTTTTTATTAGCGCGCTCCTCTTTTTAGTGGCCACAATTTTCCAATCGATGCTACTCATGTTTCTCGCGCTTATTTCAGCTATTGTCACGCAAAGAATCTACCGAAAAAAATATCCAAAGACAAACAAAAGTTGGCGAGAATTAATCGCTGAAAAACATCAAAAGGATTAAGTAGAAAAGGCAAAATGGGCGAATCCTATTTTGCTTTTTTTACCCGTATTTGTTAAAATAAAATAAATTTGATGGAAATGGAGGGATAAAGATGCGAAAATTAAAAATGAATCAGCAAATAAGAATTGAAGTAGCAAAATGTACCTTTAGCCCGCCGCATTTCCATTGTGTCCGGTAATAAAGGTTGACTTCAGTTCGCTTATGAACTGGAGTTTTTTATTTTGAAAGGGTGATTAAAATGACAAAGAGAATTAGAAAAAACAACTAACACCCAAGAGAAACACGTTTCTCTTGGCAAAATTTTAAGAGAAAACGAGGAAAAGAAATGTTAACAATTAAAGGAAAATATAACGAAGCCATTTGTTATACAGAACAAGTGGACGATGCAACAATCGGTCAAATTATGACCCTTTGCAATTTAGAGTTTTTAAAGAAAAGTAAAATCCGCATTATGCCAGATACGCATGCTGGAACGGGGTGCGTCATTGGGACAACGATGACCCTTCAAGATAAAGTCGTGCCTAATTTGGTTGGCGTGGACATTGGCTGCGGCTTGCATGTTGTCAAACTGAAACAAAATGTTAAATTGGATTTTGATAAGCTTGATAAAACCATTCGGAATCGCATTCCAAATGGGAGCGGGACGCATGATTTACCAGTAGCCGCCTTCAATTTGGACGAAGTTTCGGCGCCCGTTCGCCGTGGTTATGCGGCGAGAAGTCTCGGCACACTAGGCGGAGGAAATCATTTCATTGAAGTGAACAAAGGAAAAGATGGCATTTATCTCGTGATTCATAGTGGGAGTCGTGTTTTAGGAAAAGATATCGCGGAGTATCATCAGGAAGTCGCCTATGAGAGCTTGAGCCTTGTGCGCAAACAATTAAAGATTGCCGCAAAAAAACAGCCAGAGCTTATGGCTGAACGAGAAAAACTAAAATTACCGTACGAACTCTCTTTTTTAGAAAAAGAAAAATTAGCGGCTTATTTGGCGGATATGCACATTGCACAACAATTTGCCGCACGCAACCGCTTTTTGATGGCCGAGGTGATCCTAAAAGCAATGAAGTGGAGCAAACATGTCGTCTCCCGCTTTGACTGCCCGCACAATTACATCGATTTAGAACAAAATATGTTGCGCAAAGGCGCAACTTCCGCACAGGCGGGTGAACAAATTATCGTTCCGCTCAACATGCGCGATGGGAGCATTCTTGCTGTCGGAAAAGGCAACCCCAAGTGGAATTCATCAGCGCCCCACGGAGCAGGTCGCCTTTTAAGCCGAACGAAAGCAAAAGAAAGCATTACGCTGGAAAGCTACCAACGTGCAATGAAAGGCATCTTCACAACTTCCGTTTCTAAAAAAACATTAGATAAAGCCCCAAAAGCCTACAAATCTGCCAAACAACTCGAAAAAGACGTTGTGGACACGATGGATATTCAAGAAATCATTCGCCCGCTGTATAATTTCAAAGCATAAAAAAGCAAGGCTGTTTTCAGCCTTGCTTTTTTGCGTAACCTGAAAAATAAAAGTCATTTTCATAGGTTTTTTTTCTCACAGCGGAAATGGTTTTCGTTATCTTGAAAAAGTATTGTGAAATAAATGGTAAATTCATATACTTGAGGCAGGAATGGAAGGAGGAGTCGTAAATTGAATAAGAAAAAAACGACCTACAATCAACACCCTACTTTTAAGGTAAAAGGGGATTTCATAACTTGGACGGGATTTGTTGCCATTTTTAACGAGCTTTCGAGTGCTGTGAAGCAGTGTGCCAAACAGAAAACCGTACTCGTTATTGAAGCATATCCAGGTGTGCGCATTGAAAATTTGAAGCTAGCTTTAGAGCACCATTTTAAAGATGCGACCCTTTTCTTTGCGGATGAGTTTGCTCTAAGTGGTGCTGAAATTCGCGAAAAATTCGCGATGCTAATTACAGACGACCGCGTATTCGGCCGAATGTCCACGCTCAAATTGGACGACTACTTTAAACAAGAACGGCTGACAGAACTAAAGCATAAAGTTGCCGCATCAACCGGTTTAACCATTGTTTTTGGAACGGGCGCTAGTTTAGCCGCTCAAGCGGACATTACCGTTTATATGGACGTCGCCCGCTTTGAAATCCAGCAAAGAATGCGCGCAAATGAAATCGGCAATTGGAACGATACGCTTGTAGACGAAGACATTTTACGGAAGTATAAGCGAGGTTTTTTCTTAGACTGGCGTGCAGCAGACCGTCAAAAGGTAGCGCTATTTAATCGAATCGACTACTATTTAGACGATAATATTTTAGACCAACCGAAAATGTTGAAATGGTCTGATTACTGTCTTGGTCTTGAGCAGATGCTCCGTGGTCCTTTTCGTTTCGTCCCGTATTTCGACCCGGGCGTTTGGGGTGGTTACTGGATGAAAGATAAACTCGGCATTCAACATGAAAGCGAAAAACTGGCATGGGCGTTTGACGGCGTTGCGGAGGAGAACAGCTTGTATTTGCAATTTGGCGACATGCGCTTAGAAACGCCAGCGCTAAATGCGGTGCTGAAATACCCGCTACCGCTCCTTGGCGAGCTCGTTTTTAATCGTTTTGGTGCGGAACTGCCGATTCGTTTCGATTTTCTAGACACGATGGGCGGCGGGAACCTGAGCTTGCAAGTTCACCCAGATAAAGAGTATATAAAAAAACAATTTGGCATGGACTACACCCAAGAAGAAAGCTACTATTTGCTAGACGCAGAAGAAGATGCCGTTGTTTATTTAGGTTTAAAGGAAGGTGTGGAAAAAGACGAATTGCTAGCATCGCTCCGCAAAGCCCAAGACGGCGAAACCGAATTCGATGCCACGAAATACGTGAATACTTTTCCTGCTAAAAAGCATGACCATTTTCTAATCCCCTCCGGCACCATTCACTGTTCAGGAGCCGGCTCAATGGTCCTTGAGGTCAGTTTGTCCGCCTATATTTTCACGTTCAAACTTTGGGACTGGGGACGACTCGGCCTAGACGGCAAACCGCGCCCAGTGCACATTGAACACGGAGAAAAAGTAATAAATGAGGAACGTTCTGGAGAGTGGGTGAGCGACCATTTAGTGAACCACTTTGAGCTCATTCAAGAAAACCCTAAAAAAGAGCGGACAGGTTTATATAAAACGCAACAAATTGTGACAGAGCGAGATTGGTTTACGGATTTTGTTGACTACGACAACGCTGAAAAAACAGTAAACATGTTGAACTTAGTAGAAGGGGATAAAGTGGTGATTGAAAGCGTCGAACAAGCTTTTGAACCGTTTGAAGTCAATTATGTCGAAACCTTTGTCATTCCAGCACAAGTTGAAAAATTTAGAATTAGAAATATTGGTGAGAGCGAAAAAGTCGCTATTTTGCGGGCGCGAATCCAGTAGTGATAAACCAGACTGATAGAGCTTGTATCGGTCTGGTATTTTTTTCTGGTATAGTCCGTTTTTTTCGTCAATCGAAAACCATTTTCGGAATTCCTGTAACCGCTTGCACGCTTATGTGCCTATACTTATAATGAAATAGTAAAATGTAAGGCGGTAAACAATTCGAAAAATTGCTTATCTAGTAAGAACGAAATCGGAAAACTAATAATATTTTCAATTTAACAAAAAGGAGGGTTTAGGATGAAAAAATTTATATCAATTAGTTGTATAGTTGCGGTCCTAATGCTTTTAGCAAGTTGTGGGGAAGGAAGTTCTGCTAGTTCAAAAGTTGAATTTTATACGGATAAAGGCGGCGAAAATGTTGGAATTCTAAATTCAATGTCAGATAAAATTGAGGATGATGGGGGCGTCGGCTATAAAACAGTCGGTTACACCGAAGTAACGGCTTATGAAACAGCCGTCCAACAATCGCTTGATAGCGATAAAGCTCCGGGTTTGTTCACTTGGTGGAGTGGAGATAAACTGAAAAAATTAGTGGATAACGATTTAGTTGTGGATTTATCGAAAGAATGGAAAGATTACTATGAAAAAGAAGGTGTCAATCCGGGCTTGGCCGATGCGTTCACAATCGATGGAAAAGTTTATGCGGCACCATTTAGTGTCTTGTATAACGGAATTTTGTATAACAAAGCGGTTTTTGATAAATATGATTTAAAAGAGCCAGAAACGTGGGAAGAATTTATCCAAGTTTGTGATACGTTAAAAGAGAACAATGTGGACCCAATCGGTTTGAAAAATGACCCGTGGGCAAGCTTCTTATGGTTCCAAACCTTAATTGCGAGCTATAACCCAGACTTATATGTCGGCTTAACAAACGGGGAAATCAAATATACAGACCCTGAAATGAAAAAAGTAATGAAAATCTGGCAAAGTATGATTAAAAAAGGGTATTTCGGTGAACCAGTTGATCCACCTTCACAAGCGAAAATGTTTTCGACTGGCGAGAGCGCAATGATGTACGAGCCAACCGTCACATCTACAACGCTTAAAAAAGAATACCAAATGGAACCAGGAAAAGACTTTGATGTGTTTGTTGCACCTTCCATGAAAGCTGATCAGAAAAAAGTAATATTCTTTGAAGCGTCCCCAATTGTCGTTTCAAAAAATAGTAAACAAAGTGCAGATGCTAAAAAAGTATTGCAAAGTTTTTATAAGAAAGATGTTCAGCAAATTTTCGTTGACGAAGCAGGAATCATTAATACGAGCAATACAAAATCAGATGACCCAGTAAACGGCGATTTTGTTAAAGAAGCAGCGGATACGGAGAAATATTCTGTCATGGTACGTTACTATGAAGCGACCCCAATTGAAATCGTGAATGTAGCGACAGATGAATTATGGAAGTTCTTCTATAATCCGACTGATAAAATGATAGACGAGACGCTAAACACCATTCAACAAACAGCAGACAGCGTATTTAAATAAAAGAGTAGCGCAAAAGGTGAGCAGACTGATGACAAATCGTAAAGAAGTTCGTCATTTGTCATCAGTCTGATTGTGATGATGTATCGCTTTTTGCAAATGATTTTACTAGAAGGGTGTGGTTTCTTATGAGTCTAGAAGCAAGGCCAAAACGCCGAGAGCTGAAGACATATTTATACATTGCGCCGGCAGTCATTTTCGTATTTTGCTTTTGTATTTTATCAATTATTTTTACGTTGTTTATTAGTTTCACAAATTGGAGCGGCTTAGGCAGTTTCGAATTTGTAGGCTTTAGCAATTATATTGCCGTTTTTCAAGATAAAAATTTCCTATTATCTTGTATTAATACCTTAGTTTGGGTTGCTGCAGGGCTCATCATTCCTGTAGTATTACCACTTCTTTTTGCCATTGCAATCACGAAAAGTTCGTTTTCGACGATATTTAAAAACTTGTTTTATTTTCCGAATGCCGTTTCAGGCGTTATCGTTGGCCTCATCATGACGAGTTTATTGTCGATGTACGGCCTGCCGCAATTACTTGGGATGCTGGGATTCGAAAATTTGGATAAAAACTGGTTGAATATTCCTTATGTGAATACGGGCGTGATGATAGTAGCTGGAATTTGGCAAGGAATTGGTATGAACATGCTGCTTTTTATTATTGGCTTAGTTAACATGCCAACGGAACCAATTGAGGCGGCCAAAATCGAAGGCGCTTCGGGACTTGGCTTATACACGAAAATAATTTTGCCTTTATTAAAACCAACGATTGTGGTTGTTGTGTTGATGTCGCTTGTGAATAGTTTTAAAACGTTTGATAGTATTTGGATTATGACTGGTGGTGGGCCGTACCGGACTTCGGAAACGTTAGCGGTAACTATGTATAAAGAATCGTTCTCAAATAATCATTTGGGCATGGGTTCGGCTATCGCCGTTATGTTATCAGTGATTATTCTAATCATTTCCATTTTCTACTTAAGAAAAACATTCACGAAAGAAGGAGGGAATTAAGGATGGTAAATGCAAAAGGTTCAGGAGTCGGGCGATGGGTCATTAATATCATTCTTATTTTACTGGCGATCATTTGGATTTTTCCATTTCTTTATGTGATTGTGAATGCGGTAAAAAGTTCGACTGAGTATAGTGTGGGGAATTTTTGGGACTTGCCGCAGTCATTTTCTGTGGCTGAAAACTGGGAATATTTAACACAACAAATTCAGCTTGGATCTGGCTTTATCAATAGTATGATTTACGGTATGCTTGGTGGGGGACTTGGGATTTTGATGGCGGCTCTAGCTGCTTACGCGATTGAAACGCTGAAAATTAAGCACGGTTTGCTGTGGTTTTTTGTCATTTACAGCGGAACAATTTTTCCATTCCAAGTTTATTTAATTCCGATTTTTAAAGCCTATAATAAAGTAGGTTTATATGATACGCGGACGGGCATGATTTTAATTTATGCTGCGCTCATTATTCCGTTTAGCGTGTTTGTTTTGCGGAACTTCTTGATGGGCGTGTCTAAAGAAATGCTTGAGAGCGCTCGAATTGACGGTGCATCTGATTTTTACATTTTTAGAAAAATTTATATGCCAATGGCTCGTGCACCGCTTGCGGCTGTATTTTTATTCCAATTCACATGGATTTGGAGCGACTTGCTATTTGGGATGACCTTGACGAAATCAGAAACGGCGCGACCTGTTATGGCGGCAGTATCGCTGCTTGGCGGTTCGACCATACAAAAGGTGCCACCAATTTTACTCGCAGCCATTATCGTTTCGATTCCAACCATCATTTTATTTGTTTTATCACATCGAAATTTAGAAAAAGGTTTTATTGTGACTACAAAATAAGGAGTGTTAAGGAAAATGACGTTATCAAAAAAATGGAAGTTGTATTTGTTGCACCATTCGCACACGGATATTGGCTACACAGAGCGGCAGGAGAAGCTAAAACGATATCATGTTGATTTTATCCAACAAGCAATTGATATTTTAAAAGAGATTGAAGACGGCAAACGCCCCGAGTGGGAGGGATTCCGCTGGGTATGTGAAAACTACTGGCAAGTAGAAAATTTTCTAGCGAATAGCAGTCCGGAAAATATTGCGAGTTTCGAGCGTTACGTTCAAGCTGGGCTGATTGACATTTCGCTAAACTATTTAAACATGACAGAATTAGTAGATAATGATGTCTTAAATCATACGCTCGCAAAGGGACGAAGCTATGCAGATCGTTTAGCCGTGCCGCTAGACTCTGCGATGACGGCCGACATTAATGGCTACGCATGGGGCTATGCGGACGCCTTAGCGCATAACGGGATTGAAAATTTATTCGCCTGCATTCACACGCACCACGGCATGTTCCCGCTTGGCAGAAAGCATAACGGTTTTTGGTGGGAAGGCCCGAGCGGCGAACGGGTTCTCGCATGGGTATCCGACCATTACCATATGGGAAATGAACTTTGCCTCGTGCCGAATCACGGCATCACTTACTTACTAGAAGACCGCTTTAATGAAAAAGCAGCAGTAGCTGACTTCAAAATTGCCGAAAAACGCATTTTTAATTACATTGCGAACTTGGATAGCGATGCTGAATATGAATACGATTTCGTTCCTATTATGATTTCTGGTATGAGTACCGATAACGGAGCGCCAAACGGTCAGATTTTAGAGCGAGTAAAAGCTTGGAACGATTTGCACGGCGATGAAATTCAAATTGAAATGATTACGCTCAATCATTTTTTTGAAATTCTGCGTGAACAAATAAATGAACTGCCCGTTTACCGCGGTGACTGGAACGACTGGTGGGCGGACGGCATAGGTTCAACCCCTGCGGTTGTCAAACATTATAAAGATGCGCAGCGTAAATATCATATTGGGAAACAGTTATCGCCTGAATTGACAATCGAAAATAAAGCATACATGGACGAAGTCGAATATGAACTCGCTTTATACGCGGAACACACATGGGGGTATTCTTCTTCTGTGACCGAGCCGTGGGAAACATTAGTAAACGATTTAGATTTCAGAAAATCAGCTTATGCAATTCGCGCCAACCAATTAGCGTCGCTCAAATTAGATGAAATTTTAGCCGAAAAAGGAGAAGTGACAATTCGTCCAGACCGCGAGAAGCTATTTAAAGTCATTAATCCACTTGGTATCGCGCGGACAGATAGCGTATGTTTGTATATTGAGCACTGGGAAGATGTTGAAGGAGTCGGAGTCGACCTGCTACTCCAAAATATGGAAGTTGTCGATGAAAAAACGGGGCAAGTGTTACCTACGCAGATTCGAGAAATTGCGCGCGCAAAAGAAATAGAAGTAGTCCTTGCGTTAGAAGCCTTTGAAGAACGCATTCTACGCATTCGCCCTAAAAAAGAATTGCAAAAAGAAAATTATCGCTATTTAGCTGTCGATAAAATTAAAGATGTGGTCTATGATGGCTTTCAATCGGGCCTAAGAGTAAATGAGCATCAGCTTGAAACAAATTATTATGCCATGACTTTTGATGAAACAACAGGAATTGTTTCGCTAGTAGACAAGCGCGACGGAAGTTCTTTACTCAGAGAGAATTTAGTTCATGCGCCGTTTGTTGGGATATACGAGCGTACAGAAACAAAACCAGATGCTTGGGAAGTTCGCCATACAATGGGACGGAACCGAAAAAAAGTGGGAACAAAGCGTTACGTGTCAGAGTTAAGCAACATTCAAATTACTGAAGCCGGCGATGTGAGTGCGACAGTCGTATTCACATACAATTTGGTCGGCACGCAAATGTATGAAATTCATCTAAAAGTGTACCGCGATTCACCAAAAATTGATGTTACGCTACGCTTGCACAAAGACAGTGTTTGGGACCCAGAAAACTTATACATCTCGTTCCCTTTTACAACAGGTGAGAGCGAAGAGCTTTATTTGGATAAAACGGGTTGCTTGATGCGGCCTGGTATTGATCAGCTACCGCAAACGAATCAAGAGTTTTATTTAGTGCAAGAAGGAGCGGCATACGTGGGGGAAAATAAATCGCTTGTTTTGGCAGTCAAAGATACACCACTTCTTGTGCTCGGCAATCTGGAACATCACTTGATTGAATTGTCTGGCCAAAGTGAAACAACAAATAATGGTGAGCCACTTTACGTTTGGGCAATGAACAACTTTTGGGAAACCAATTTTAAAGTAGATTTAGCTGGCTTTTACGAATTCCGCTACACAATTGCTACGCTGGAAACGAATGAGGCAGTGCCTGCAATTGAAACGTGCAAAGCTTACAATCAAGGATTTTTATCGATGTACATTTAGAATAGGAGTGCGAGCGTAATGTATCGAATTGGTATCGACATTGGGGCGACAAATATGCGTGCGGGATTATTTGATGCTAACGTGCTAGTTGCGCGCTTGGAAATGAAAACAGAAGCGGAACTTGGTGCCAAGCAAGCGCTTATAAAATTAGTGGAGCTGGTTCGGCTTGTTGATCCGAAACAATTGGCTGTTGGGATTGGCATTGGTGCGCCGGGGCCGTTAGATGCGCAAGCGGGAATTATTCTTGATGCACCAAATTTACCGGGTTGGAACGGTTTCCATCTTAAAGATGAACTTTCGAACCATGTGGGAAAACCCGTTTTTCTCATGAATGATGCAAAAGTGGCAGCACTTGCGGAAGCGAAAGTGGGCGCAGGTCTTGGGTACGGGAGCGTGCAATTTATAACGGTGAGCACGGGTGTTGGCGGAGGCTTCGTTTATCAGGGCGAAGTCTTTGCTGGCGGGCACGAGCACGCATCGGAAGTTGGCAATATGATTGTGAATGTGAGTGATGAGAAAGCGACATTGGAGTCGATTTGTAGCGGCACGGCATTACTACGAGAAAGTAAACGGTTATTTGGGACTAGTAAAACGGCGGCAGATTTGTTGCACTTTTCCGAGAACAATAATCCAGAGGCGAATCAAGTGGTAGATAGGTGGGTGCATCATTTCGCGGCGGCGATTACATCGATTATTCAAGTGATTGATCCTGAAGTTTTTGTTCTTGGCGGGGCAGTTATTCTTCATAACCCGTGGCTAGTTGAACGAGTGACGGAGGCTGTTAGGGCGCAAGTTTACCAATCGATGCAAGACAAAATAAATATAAAGGTCGCTTCTTTGGGGGAAGATGCGGGACTTTACGGGGCGGCAATGCTTGTTACATGAAGGGAATGAGAAAATGAAAAATGAAGATGTGTTAAATGAAACGAGTCAAGATATTGAATTTATGGGCGATGAAACGTATTTTCGATTACGGAAAATTACAGATGATATTGTCAAACAAGCGGCTAGAGATAATTCGGAGCTCGCGAAAATTATTGATAACATGGTGACACAAGTTCTTGAAAACAATCCGTTATCCGAGAAGTTGCAGCGCATGTTTCGGAAGTGTATGTTAAATACGATTACAACGACGTTAGTGCAAAAACAAGATGACTCTGCGTTCTTGTTTACGGGCGACATTCCGGCGATGTGGTTGCGGGATTCGGGCGGCCAATTGCGTGTCTTCTTGAATTTAGATGACCCAAGTGGAAAATTGTATGACGTGATTGGAGCAGTTATTCGCCAGCAATTTCGTTATATCTTGATTGACCCATACACGAATGCTTTCAATTTTTCTGCGGACGGGAATTGTTGGAGTGCGATTGATAAAAGCGAAAGGAAAAATCCGTGGAGCTGGGAGCGAAAGTATGAATTAGATTCCCTTTGTTTCCCGGTTGAGCTGGCGTACTTTTACTGGAAAAAGACGAAACGAAATGATATCTTTGATAATGATTTTTTACAGGCGGTTAAACAGTTAGTTCAAGTGTTTCGTACAGAACAGCACCACGCGGAAAAATCGGAATACTTTTTTGTGCGTGATAACGGCATTGAACAAGATAGCTTGCCAAATGAAGGGCGCGGCAGGGAAACTTGCTATACAGGCATGATTTGGTCCGCTTTTCGTCCGAGTGATGATGCTTGTGAGTACGGCTATTTAATTCCAGCAAACATGTTTGCGGTCGTGATTCTTGGCTATTTACAGGAAATCTTGAGTGCTTTATACGCAAATGAGGAGGCGCTCCTTGCGGAAATTGCGGCGTTACGCGAGGAAGTTCAGGCGGGGATTTTGAAATACGGAATTGTGAATCATCCGAAGTACGGGGACATATATGCGTATGAGGTGGACGGATTAGGCAATTACAATTGTATGGACGATACGGGCGTGCCAAGTTTGCTATCGCTACCTTATATTAAATATTGCGGGACACATGATACGATTTATCAAAATACACGTCGTTTTAGTTTATCGACGGATAATCGTTATTATTTTGAAGGAACTGCCGCAAAAGGCTTAGGAAGTCCGCATACGCCTGCTGGTTATGTTTGGCACATGGGTCTTGCGATTCAAG
The DNA here is from genome assembly GCF_900186185.1 of Listeria sp. ILCC797. NCBI lineage: Bacteria > Bacillati > Bacillota > Bacilli > Caryophanales > Listeriaceae > Listeria > Listeria sp. ILCC797. The sequence goes on along the minus strand of NZ_FYBS01000012.1, from coordinate 20,135 downwards.
GCTTAACATCAACGGATAAAGAAGAATGTAAGGAACTACTTCGCTTATTTGAAACGACAGATGCGGGTACTGACTTAACGCATGAAGGCTTCCTCGCAAATGATCCAAACGTTTACACGCGAGAATGGTTTTCCTGGTCAAATTCCATTTTTTGTGAGTTTATTTTAAAAGAAAGTGGGAAGTTAAGTATATAGAGGTTTATATATCTCCGTGATTATTTTGAAATAGTCGCGGAGATATTGTTGTATAATGGAGTATATCGAGGAAAAGAGGTTTTTATTGTGAAATCAGGTATCGTACAATTACAAGCGTTAGCGAAGCAATCGATGAGTTCTTATCAAGACATTGCCAAATATATTGTGACAAATGCAGAAGCTGTTAAAACGATGCATATTACACAATTAGCGAATGAATGTTATACGAGTCCGGCTACAATTGTACGTATGTGTAAGAAACTGGGTTACAAAGGGTACACAGATTTCAAGCAGGATCTCGTTTTAAACTTACATAAATGGTTTTTTGAAAAGCAAGAAGTGTACAACCGCGGTTATATTTATCCAAATAAAGCGGCGATTGAAATTGGGGAAGTTATTACAAACCTAACCATTAATGGGATGATTAAAAGTGTCCAATTTTTAGACTCGGAACTTGTGATGGACCTTTCGAAAATTTTATTTGAGGCCGAACGCATTGATTTTTATGGTTGTGGGGTTTCCAATTTAGTGGCGCAAGATTTCTCTTACCGATTTTTGCGTTCGGGAAAAAACACGAGTGCTTTTGCGGATTCACATTTGCAAATTTCGCAAGCTCAACAATCGGATATTGGATGTGTGGCGGTGGGCGTTTCTTATAGCGGCGAAACGAAAGAAGTTATCACAGCACTTGAAATTGCCAAGCAGCTTGGGGCACGGACGATTTCTTTTACAGCAGAAGGTGACAACCGTTTGACGCAAGTCGCGGATTGCAACATTTCCGTGGCGCAAATTGAACATCCAGAAGGTTACGTGGCAGCGGCTTCACGCATTGAAATGCTACACGTCATGGATATTATTTATTCGGTATACGCGAGTACCTATGATGAAACAATTGCGCCTAAAATATCGAAAACAAGACCCTATTTTAAAAAAAGAAATGGCAACCTATGATACAATAAAAAAGTAAAAAAATATGCGTTTTTAAGACGAGTGAAAGGTTGTGAAATTTTGGTAAAAGTTATTTTGGATGCTGACGATTTTGGCATGTCAGAAGCAATTAATCATGGCATTATTAAAAGTTTTACTGACGGAATTACGACGTCGACTTTGCTTATGCCAAACCTAGAAGCAGCTCCGCATGCAATTGCTTTAGCAAAAAAGCATCCCGATTTATTTGTTGGGCAGCATACCAATTTTTTGCTTGGGAAGCCATGTTCAAATCCTGAAAAAATTCCTTCGCTCGTGGACGGTAATGGGGAATTTCATCGTTCGGCGTATTACCGGGCGAAGGCGGACTTTTCGTTTTGCTATGATGATGTAAGAACGGAAACGCTTGCGCAAATGGAGCGTTTTAAAGAACTTACGGGCGACTATCCGAAACATATGGATTGCCACTCTATTGGCGATGAAGTGGTCGATCAAGTATTCTATGATTTAAGCTTAGAGTATGATGTGCACGTTACTTTGAAATATAGCGGGGACAAGAAGTGGCCAAAACATCCGAGCTATGCTGAAATTACGAAGCTTTTGGAATCAGGCGCTTTGTCATACATTCAAGAGGGCGTTTCGGTTGAAAATTTTTTAAACGATGATTTTAATTTGCTGGAGCTAGGTCAGGACGACATTGCTGAAATGCATTTTGATGTTGGGTATTTGGATCAATTTGTGATTGAGAATTCATCTTATACGCTACTTCGGTGTAAGGAGCTGGCCACAATTTGCGACCCGCGAGTTAAGGCATGGTTCACGGCTAACAAAATCGAGTTGATTTCCTTTTTAGACTTAAAAAATAGTTTTTAAAAAAGGATTTATGCACGCATAAAAAGGGCATAGAGTGTATACTAATAACATTAAGCTGAAAAAGGGGCAAACAGATGAAAAAAAGAGTTCAATTACTTATTCTTATTGCGTTAGTACTATTTGTTGGTATTGTTTTAAAACAATGGTCGGAAGTGATTTTATACACGGCAGGATTCATCGTTGAACTTGGTGGTGTGGTCATTGTTATTCGACTTTTGTTTTGGGATAAACGAAACACGACATCAAAAGTGGCTTGGATGGCGGCTGTTTTTGTCTTGCCAGTTTTTGGTGTATTCTTGTATTTATTTTTTGGAAGAAATCCGCAAAACCGCATTTTTCACCATAATCAAACGAATGAAATGCATAAAATTGCGGATACAATTCATCAGTTGCCGCCACATGAAGATGGGAAAAAACCACCGCGATTGTCTAAGCGAATTCAACATTTGACGGAAATTAATCCTGTGAATGGGAATAAATTGACACTTTTAACCAATGGTGAAGAAACGTTTCCGGCAATTATTCAGGCGCTTAAGCAAGCGGAAAATCATATTCATATTCAATATTATATTTACAAGTCGGACGAGATTGGCACGGAAATTCGTGACATTTTAATCGAACGAGCGAAAGCGGGCGTTGAAGTGCGCTTTATGTATGATGCTTGGGGGACTGCAAAACTAAGCGAGCAATTTTTAGAACCGATGCGGGAAGTCGGCATTCATATTCATGCCTTTGATCCGATTCGTTCGATTTGGATAGCGAGAACAGCCAATTTAAGAAATCACCGGAAAATCATTGTGATTGATGGTCAAATCGGCTTTACGGGAGGCTTGAATATCGGTGAAGAATATCGCAGCAATACGCCTGATTTTGCCGTTTGGCGCGACACACATATTCAAATTGAAGGCATGGCCGTTATTGAGCTTCAGGAGTCGTTTCTTGTGGACTGGGTATATATGGAAAATAAAGCGGGTTCGGCAGATTTATTTATTAGTGAAGCCGGAATCGACCAATATTTTTCACCCAAACCTGTTGGGAATGAGTGGGCGCAAGTCGTCTACGGAGGTCCGTATGATAAGGAGAAATACGTGCGTGATGCTATGCTTGACCTAATTGATTCCGCGCAAGAATCAGTGTGGATTACTTCACCGTATTTTGTGCCAGACGAGGAGTCACTTGCTGTTATTCGCCGCGTCGCGCTTAGCGGAATTGATGTGCGCATCATTTTACCGGGGAAAGGCGACAGGGGGATTTCGTTCCACGGTAGTAACTCCAACATTGAAACGATGCTTGAGGCGGGTGCGAAAGTGTATGCGTACCGCGATGATTCTTTCGTACACGCGAAGCTACTTTTAATTGACGGTGAGCGTGCTGCTGTTGGTACGGCGAACTTTGATATTCGTAGTTTCCGTCTGAATCATGAATTGATGGTATTCCTCTATGAAAGAGACCAAGCAATTGTGAAAATGGAGCGCGATTTTGAAGCGGATTTTGAAGTGAGCAAGCTTTACACAATGGAAGATATTAGGAAGAAATCTTGGTATGTGAAAATGAAGGAAAACCTTTCTAGTCTACTTTCACCTATTTTATAAGCAGGAAACTCGGCGAAATTTAATTTTGCCGAGTTATTTTTATGGCGATTGCAACATAATTATGTTATTATTGACCTAACGGTAATTAGTTTTGGAGGTTATGATATTTATGATACGCAATGCAAAACCGGGGGACGCTAAGAAGGTGGCGCCGCTTTTATTTACGATATGGCAAGACATGGAACTTCCCCTTTTACAAAAAGAAAAAGAGGCGAAAATCATCGAAACACTGGAAGAAGCGATTTGTGTGCCTGACTATCGCTACGGTTTCAATCATCTGCACGTTTATGACGATAATGGCGTTATTGCAGGTGTTGTGGCGGGTTATCCAAGCGAAAAGGAGCCTTTTATTGATCATGTGTGGTCGGAACTTGCGAAGAAACACGGTTTAATGGATCAGTCGGCTGTTTTTAAGGAAAAGGAAACGTTTAGCGGGGAGTGGTATTTAGACTCCATCGTTACTAGAGAAGACTACCGTGGTAAAGGGATTGGCACCGCGCTTTTAAATGAACTTCCTCATTTTGCTAAGGCGGACGGTGAGCGAAAAGTCGGCTTAAACTGCGATAAAGCAAACCCTGCGGCGAAACGGCTTTATGAGCGGCTTGGCTTTCATACAACAGGTGAAATCATGTTGAGTGGGCATGAGTATGAGCATATGCAAAAAGAGCTTTGATTTGAAAGGCGGCCTATCCTAATATAGAATTTTGCGCAAGTATCTGGTGAACTTGTGGCAAAACAGAAAAGCTAATTTAAACAAAAACGAATGAAAAATTTGTTTTTGCTTTTTTTCTATAATTTAGCGAGTGCATCACGATTTATAATTTTATAGCGGCGTCCTACTTTTTCTAAAATTCCTTTTTGAGTCAAATCGTGTAACACATAAAGTAAATGGCGATAGCTGACATGCAAATACTCGGCAACTTCCGTATGTTTTTCATAATATACGCCGTTTTCTTCGGTGAGTAAAATAAAACGTGCTAAACGTGTTGAAAATGGGAGATTTAAGCTTTCGGTCAATGTTTCTGTGCGATGCAAAGCTTTTTTGCCTAAAAAAATCGCCAAGTTTTTCATGAAGGTGGGATTTTCGAGTAGTGGCGCTTGATTTTCCTTCAGAGGAAGTGCGAGCAGGGCGCAATTTGTGTGGGCGATGACGTCTTTTGGAGTTTCTTCGACGCCTAAAAGCGTGAGTTCGCCAATATAGGACGGGGCGGAAATAAAATCAACAAGGGAGACTTTGCCGTTTTCTAGAGTCATTTTAATTTTTGCTTTGCCTGAAACAAGGAAAAAAAGTTTTTCTGGGGGATTCGATTGATTCACGATAAACTCGTTTTTTTTCACAGTGTAAAGTTCCAATTTGGCAAACATTTCGTCTGGGAAGCTGGCCTCTAGCTCGCTTTTTTTGATAGCTTCTGAAATTTGGTGGGGCTTTGTTATTTTTTTCATGGTCAATTCCTCGTTTTTAATGTGAGATTTCTCCTATTATTATACTGAAAACTATGATAAGATGCTAAAAAAAGAGATGGGGGAGTAAAATGCGTTACGATACGTTGCTTTTTGATGTAGATGATACATTATTAGATTTTAAAAAGGCGGAAGATGATGCGCTTGTGAAACTGTTTGAAAGTGAAGGCGTTTCAGACGCGAAGGAGCTAACTTTGGTCTACAAGGAAATAAACGAGGCGCTTTGGAAGGCTTTTGAACGCGGGGAGATTTCACGCGATGAGGTGATTCAGACGCGTTTTGCTAAACTTTTCGCGACACAAAATAAGTCGGTTGACGGGATTCTGCTTGAGGCAAAATATCGCGGTTTTTTAGAGGAAGGGCACGAACAAATTGCGGGCGCCGCTGAATTAATTGCCCAGTTAGCGCCCGATTACGCGCTTTATGTCGTGACAAACGGTGTATCGAAAACGCAGTACCGGAGGTTGCGCGATTCTGGTCTAGATATTTTCTTCCAAAAAATCTTTGTCTCCGAGGACACGGGCTATCAGAAGCCAATGCTTGAGTTTTTTGACTACTGTTTTGCGCGCATTCCTGCTTTTGATAAAAAGAAAACGCTTCTGATTGGCGATTCGCTAAGCTCTGACATTCGCGGTGCACGTGTTTCGGGCATTGATAGTTGTTGGTTTAACCCGCACGGCGCGGCGTTTGACGCGGAAACTACGCCAACTTACGAAATTCATTCACTTCCTGAGTTGCTAAATGTTTTAAGTTAGCTGGAAACCGTGGTAAGCTAGAGGCGGAGGTTAGACATGTTACGATTGCTAATAATACTTATGAGCACGGCGCTCCTTCTTACGGGCTGTGCTGATGTTGTGAATACAGTGAAAGTGAATAAAGACGGAACGGCTGATTTGAATTTTGATGTAACGCTTGGTGCAACAGCGGGGCTTCTTGCGGGGCCGGCAATTAAGGAGCTGACACCGAAGCTTGAAGATGCGGGATTTACCATTAAAAAGCCGTCGCAAAATCAGTTTTCTATCCATAAAAAAATTGAAAAATCGGCTAAAAAAGTAGATTTTAAAGCGGAAGCCAAAAAATACGGTGTGAAATTTCAGGAAACAGATGGCTTTTTCATGAAAAAAATTCGTTTAGATGCCACACTGGATATCCCTAAAATTTTGCAGGAGCAACAATTAGGTGAGAAGGTGCCGACAGCGCTTTTATCGCAAGTTGACTACACGCTTGTTTTGGATTTCCCAATTGATACGATTGGCGCAAACAATGCGGACGAGAAAGACGGCGGGAAGCTCACGTGGCACATTCCATTAGAACAAAAAAATCAGCTTTATTTTGAAATTGAGATTCCAAACGTAAAAAACATTGCGATTACGGCGGGAATTGTTTTTATCCTGCTAATTGTTGGGATTGTACTACTTATTAAAAGACGTAAAAAACGGAAAATCAACTGATTTTCCGTTTTTATTGTTGCATATCCTCATAGCACGCGAGTTTGGCTTCGATTTTTTGAAAGGCGAGATCGAGTTCTTGTTGTTTCTTTTCAAGTTCTTTGCGGTGTTCTTTTAAAACGTTGATGCGGTCTTGGACGGTGTAGTTGCCTTTTTTTGTGAGTTCTACGATTTCTTTTTGTTTAGCAAGCGGCATGCCAGTTCGGCGTAAGCAAACAAGCAGGTCTAGCCAGTGCAAGGCTTCCTCATCGAAGACGCGATTATTGTTTTCATCGCGAAGTAAAAACGGGATTAGCCCGACACTCTCGTAGTAGCGAATGGTATGAGCGGATAGTCCGACTTGCTCGGACGCTTCTTTTATGGAAAGGGACATGGGAGGACTCCTTTTTTTACTAAAAGAATAGCACGTGAAAAATTTTTTTGCTAAATATTTGCCTTAAAGTATACTCGAAGGTGTAAGATGAAGTTGAATTTGATTTTAGGAGGCTAAATTTATGAGCTTAAAAGATACTGTAAAACTAGCGAACGGTGTGGAAATGCCGCGTCTTGGCTTTGGCGTTTGGCAAGTGAAAGACGGGGCGGAAGCTGTGAATTCTGTGAAGTGGGCGATTGAAGCCGGCTACATGAGTATTGATACGGCAGCGGCATACCGAAATGAGGAAGGCGTTGGTCAAGCAATTCGTGAGTCTGGCGTGCGGCGTGAGGATTTATTTGTGACGACGAAACTTTGGAATGCGGATCAAGGTTACGAAACGACACTTGCTGCGTTTGAAACGAGCCTTCAAAAACTGGGTCTTGATTATGTGGATTTATATTTGATTCACTGGCCGGTAGAAGGCAAGTTTAATGACACTTGGCGCGCGTTTGAAAAGCTCTATAAAGACGGAAAAGTCCGCGCAATTGGGGTGTGCAATTTCCATGAACATCATTTAGAAACGCTTCTTGAAACGGCCGAAGTTGTGCCAATGGTTAACCAAATTGAACTCCACCCGCTTCTTTCTCAAAAACCACTTCGCGACTTCTGTGCCGAAAAGAATATCGTAGTAGAAGCTTGGTCCCCACTTGGCAGCGGAAAAATCTTAAGCAACCCAGAAATCAAAAAAATCGCTGAAAAATACGGCAAATCCGTGGCACAAGTCATCATTCGTTGGGATTTACAGCACGGCATCGTAACCATTCCAAAATCGGTGCACAAAGAACGTATTGTAGAAAACGCAGATGTGTTTGATTTCGAGTTGACAAAAGAAGACATGCAAGCAGTAGATGCGTTAAACCAAGATGAACGTACGGGTCCAGATCCAGATAATTTTAATTTTTAAATCGTTTTTTATGACACGCCACATTCGGCGTGTTTTTTTCTTGTCAATCCTCAAAATTGCTTTTGTAATTGGGAATGATTATCATAGAATAGAACCTTATTTCAAGTTTACAAGGAGGTAAAACCAATGGACTTCAAACTTTCTACTGAACTTACACAATTAAAAGAAGATGCGCGTCAATTTGCGGATACATATATACGACCGTTTGCTTCTGAATGGGACGAGGGAGCCTATTTCAGTCGCGAACTTTTTCAAAAAATGGGCGAGAAAGGCTATCTTGGCTTGCCATTTGCAAAAGAATACGGCGGGCGGGAGCTAGGGACGCTTGCTTATATGACGGTGGCAGAAGAGATTGCTAGAGCAAGCCTCGGGGTTGCGCTTAGTTATGTGGCGACGGTTTCAATTGGGACGGCGCCGATTGCGATGTACGGCACGGCCGAACAAAAAACAAAATTTTTGCGCCCACTTGCAGAAGGACGCGAGCTTGCGGCCTTCGGTTTAACCGAAAAAAATGCGGGATCTGATGCGGCAGGAGTGGAAACAACGGCGGAGCTCTCGGGCGACTATTTTGTCGTGAATGGCACGAAGCAGTGGATTACGAATGCGAGCTACGCGGCGGTTGTGACGATTGCGGCGATTACGGGGTATAAAGAAGATGGCGGGAAAATTATTTCTTCACTCATTGTACCGATGGATTTGCCGGGGATTACGGTGAGGCGGCCGTATGACAAGATGGGCGTGCGCGCTTCCGATACGGGCGAAATTCGCTTTGAAAACGTGAAAGTGCCTAAAGAAAACCTTTTGGGGGATAAAAACGCTGGAATGAAACAACTTTTAAACGTTTTAAATGGCGGGCGAATTTCAATTGCGGCGATTTCCGTTGGGCTGGCACAAGAAGCTTATGACAAAGCGATTCATCATGCGCAGGTGCGCGAACAATTTGGTGGACCGATTTCGCAGTTTGAGTCCGTCCAATTTAAACTTGCAGACATGGCGGTTGAGACAGAAGCGGCGCGGCTGCTCGTTCAAAAAGCGAGTTTCCTAAAAGATTCTGGTGCAGTTTTTATTAAAGAAGCGGCCTACGCGAAAGTATTTGCTTCGGAAACGGCGACAAGAAATGCAAACCGGGCGCTGCAAATTTTAGGCGGCACAGGTTATATGCGCGATGCTGGCGTTGAACGGCTGTTGCGTGATGCAAAAATTTTAGAAATTGGCGAGGGCACGTCTGAAATTCAGCGCCTCGTCATTGCACGACAACTTTTAAAAGAAGGAGCGAAATAAAATGGAAGAAATTAAAGCAACGATTACAGGCACACTTCATAGTTTTGAAAAACACGCGGGAGACGATGTCACAAAAGGCGAAACAATTGCTCAAATCGAATCGATGAAAATGCTTATTCCAGTTGAGGCACCGAACACAGGAAAGCTGATTGAATGGTCCGTTACGGCGGGGGATTTTGTAAACGAAAACGACGATATCGGAATGCTTGATTAAGATGGCGCTCATTCAAATCGAACGCCCGTCAAAACATATTTTATTGTTTAAAATCAACCGGCCTGAAGCAGCGAACGCATTTTCAAACGAGCTACTCGAAACGTTTGAAGCGGCATTAAATGATTTAGGTGAGGCACGCGTGTTAATCATAACGGGTTCAGGTGCGAAGGCTTTTTCAGCGGGCGCCGATTTAAAAGAGCGAAAGAAGCTCACAGAAGACGAAGTGTGGCCGGCTGTTGCGCGTATCCGTTCCCTCGTCCAGCGTGTATCCGAACTTGAAATTCCCACAATTGCAGCGATTAACGGCGTGGCATTTGGCGGCGGACTCGAACTCGCACTTGCTTGTGATATTCGGGTGGCGCATGTTTCGGCCCAATTAGGCTTAACTGAAACGAGTTTAGGCGTCATTCCAGGCGCATTTGGAACCGTCCATTTAACGCGCATTGTTGGCGAAGCCGCTGCACTCGAAATGATTTTAAGTGCGAAGCGGATTACGGCAGATGAAGCAAAACAAATTGGGCTTGTGACAGGCGTCTCAGATGATGCGCTGCGTGAGGCCACGCAAATTGCGGAAGCTATCTCAAACAATGCGCCACTTGCGGTCAAACGGGCTAAGGAAGTTGTGAATGCTGTGTCTGGGAACTTGACAGAGGCCTTTTTAGCAGAAGAAAAAGCGTACAAATCGCTCATTGCCACGGAGGACCGATTAGAGGGGCTTCGGGCGTTTAGTGAGAAGCGGGCGGCGCGATTTTTAGGGAGGTAGACAGGTGAATTTAGATGATAAAATCCGCTCTGGCGGTGCAGAAAAATACCATGCGGCGGCGAAAGCGAAAGGAAAATTGTTTGTCCGCGAACGCATTGCGCTTTTATTAGATGCGGATAGTGAATTTGTCGAGGACGCTTTATTTGCGAATTCCGAGGCGGACAATTTGCCAGCAGATGGTGTAGTCACAGGACTCGGTCAAGTTGATGGCAGGAAAGTAGCGATTATCGCGAATGATTCTACCGTGAAAGCTGGTTCTTGGGGGACAAAAACGGTTGAAAAAATAATTCGAATGCAAGAAACTGCCGAAAAACTTAGCATACCGCTATTTTACTTAATTGATTCAGCAGGCGCGCGAATTACTGACCAAGTCGAAATGTTCCCGGGAAGACGCGGAGCTGGGCGGATTTTTTATAACCAAGTGCAGTTGGCTGGAAAAATTCCGCAAATTTGTTTGCTGTTCGGACCTTCAGCAGCAGGCGGCGCCTATATTCCGGCGTTTTGCGATGTCGTCGTCATGGTCGAAGAAAACGCCTCAATGTACCTAGGCTCGCCGCGCATGGCCGAAAAAGTCATCGGCGAAAAAGTCACGCTCGAAGAAATGGGCGGCGCACGCATGCACTGCACCGTATCTGGTTGCGGGGACGTACTCGTTTCTTCTGAAAAAGAAGCGCTTTTCTTTGGACGCGACTACCTATCGTATTTAACATACGAAAAAGAAGGCCGCGAAAGCGCGAAAGACCTAACGGGCGTCATTCCCGAAAATGAAAACGCGCCGCTTAATATGTACCGAGTCATTGATGGTTTAATTGATGCGGAATCATTTTGTGAAATTAAAGCGCTGTTTGCCAAGGAAATCATTACGGGCTTTGCGCGCCTGGACGGGAAAACAATTGGGGTGGTGGCGAATCAGTCGCTCGTGAAAGGCGGCGTTTTGTTCCCAGATTCAGCCGACAAGGCGACCAAGTTCATTCAAATTTGTAACGCGTATCGCATTCCACTGCTCTTTTTAGCCGACGTACCCGGTTTTATGATTGGCTCACAAGTTGAAAAGGCAGGCATTATTCGAAACGGCGCCAAAATGATCGCCGCGGTAAGCGAAATCACCGTGCCGCTCATTTCAGTCATCGTCAGAAAAGCTTACGGGGCGGGACTTTACGCGATGGCAGGCCCTGGTTTTAACCCGGATGCGACATTGGCACTTCCGACAGCGCAAATTGCCGTGATGGGCCCAGATGCTGCCGTCAATGCGGTATACGCGGGCAAAATAGCGGAGCTTCCGGATGCTGAAAAGGCTCCTTTTATTCAGGAAAAAATAAAGGAATATGAGGCTGATGTTGATGTGTATAAGCTTTCGTCCGAGATGGTCGTGGACGATATTGTGACACCAGAAAGCTTGCGACAAGCGCTTATTTCAAGGTTTGCATTTTACGAATCAAAGCGCGAGACGAGCGCACATTTTAAAATTTATCCGATGTAGAGGTGGCGCAAAATGTTTGCAGGATACTATAAAAAAACGCGGGAGGAGCGGCTCGCCATTCTTCGCGAATACGCTGGTTTGACGGACGAAGAACTCGCCGCTTTACAGGCAGAAGGCGCGCTCCCGTTCGAAACGGCGAATCACATGATTGAAAATATGATTGGCACCTTTCAAGTTCCACTCGGTCTTGGTTTAAACATGGTGATGAACGGCAAAGAATACGCCGTCCCAATGGCAACCGAAGAACCTTCGGTCATCGCCGCCATGAGTTCCGCTTCCAAATTGATAGCCCGCTCCGGTGGCATGGTTGCCACAAGTTCTGGCCGTCTGATGACAGGACAAATTGCCGTGTACGGTGTGCCCGATTTTGAGCGCGCGAAAATGGCTATCGCAGAACAGCAGGCGACGCTAATTGATGCGGCGAATGCGGCGTATCCTTCGCTTATAAAACGCGGCGGCGGCGCACGGGAAATTGTTGTCCGCGAGATTGAAACGGCGCAGGAAAAACTGCTCGTCGTCCATCTCTATGTGGAAACACGGGAAGCGATGGGGGCGAACATGATTAACACGATGGTCGAGGCGCTTGCACCAGAAATCGAACGCCTAACAAGCGGAACTGCCGAAATGAAAATATTATCGAACTTAACAGACATGGCGACGGCAACCGCCACTTGCACGATTCCCGCAAACCTCCTTTTAAGCAAAAATATGGGTGGTGAAGAGGTGCGTGACCGTATTGTGCGGGCTTTTGCGTTTAGTGATGCGGATATTTACAGGGCGGCGACCCACAACAAAGGCATTATGAACGGCGTAGACGCGATTTTGCTGGCGTTCGGCAATGACGTCCGCAGTATTTCCGCCGCCGCACACGCTTACGCTGCAAAAGACGGGCGCTACAGGCCGATGAGTAGCTGGGCTGTGAACGGAGCGGGCGACTTAGTCGGCGAACTGACACTCCCGATGCCGGTCGCAACGGTTGGCGGCTCCATCGCGATTTCGCCACTTGCTACTTTGGCACAAAAAATCGCCAAGGTGGAAAATGCCGAAGAGCTCGCGATGTTAGCTGTTTCTGTTGGGCTTGCTCAAAATTTAGCCGCCTTAAAAGCCTTAGTGACAGAAGGAATTCAGCGCGGCCACATGTCACTTCAAGCGAAATCAACGGCCATTTCTGCTGGCGCAACTGGCGCCGAAATTGACATGGTGGCTGAAAAAATGCTTGCGGCTGGGCAAATTAATTTGAGCTTTGCGAAAGAAATTATAAAACAAAATGGTGGGACATAAATCTTGGCTGAATATGAAAACCGGGTAGAAAATCGAAAAAATGATTTTCTACCCGGTGGCGCCGATAGGGTATACTTTTTTTGCACTAAACTAGATGCTGATTTTAATCCATTTTGAGTGGGGGCTCGAATGGGCAAAAGGACGATGAATTTTCTTTTAAAATAAAAAAAAATAGTATGGCACAGGAAGAAGGCCATACTGGTAAGAAAAGTGTTGCAGTCTTTAGATAAATGGACATCTTTCATTGAGCAAATGAAAGAAGCAGGATTTGATTGTTCAGAAGACATGTCACAAAAGCTCTCCCCTTTGTTATCTGAACATATTAATTTTGTGGGAAAATATACCTTCTGCTATCATGAAAAACAGAAAGACGGCTCTTTCCGCTCCCTTAATTTTAAAAACCGATAGAGAAGAATGTTCGGCTTTTCCTTCTTACCGTAATTTTCTGTTCACTTGTTTCGTCTACCACATTTAGCCACCATCTTTCTCACTTTGCTACTGCTGAAGTTATTAGACCATAAGGAAGTTAAGAAAACCAAGGGCCAATCAGCTAAGATTATTCGATAAGGCAGAATGATTCACAAACTTTAGGATTTTGTGAATCATCTCTTATAGACGTATAAACATTCAGTTGACATAACCTATCTTAACGGAAGTCAATTTAAAAGCAGAGAGTCTGTCTATTATTATGGATAGACTCTTTTTTTCTATGGAATAATACTGGTCTTTACATCTGAAAAAGTGGGCAAATGTCAATAAGGTAGAAGTAGGGTGTAGAAAAGTTATTATGTTATATATATAAATGGAATGGATAATAATTTTCGGATGAAAATCAACAAAAAGTACTACAAAGCTTAGGAAAATCTAGGGATTATGATATAATATAAATAAGATTTTTCAAAAAAATTTTATGAGGAGCATTGAGATGGATAAAACAAAATATAGAGATATCTTAAAGAGCAGTTCAAACTATACAGAAGAATTTACAAATAAATTAATATCAAATTATGAGAGTTTAATTCCTAATATTGAAAATCATTTAAAATCTATTAGTGGAACGCTACCCAATTTTGACATCCATGACGAATCACATGCTGAGAATGTGTTGGAAAATATGTTAACACTTTCTAACTATTATGAAGAAAATCATTCTAAATTAACTGATATTGAATATTTTTTGATTATTATGTCTGCATATATGCATGACAGTGGTATGGCTTTACCAAAATGGGAATTGACTATCTTTAAAGCAACAGAAGGTGATGGACGTTTTAATTTATATAATGACATAGATCTAAAGATTCATAATGATGGAAAAAAAAGCTACACATATTCAAAGGCCAAAAAATATATACTGGACAATAAAAATCTAATTTATAAAGATTTTAATGAAATTAAAAATTTTATTTTTATCGAAAAAAATGAGGATGAATTTATAAATTCTCTTGTGAAAAACTTAATTAATTATCAAGAGTTTAGAAATGGTTATACACCAGAGTTAAAAAACATCGAGAATGAGCAGCAATATATTAAGAAGAGTGAAGAGATTAGATTTGAGTATATAAGGAGCAATCATCATATTTTTTCAGCAAAAAATTGTGAATTATTAGTAAGCCAGCTAGATCCATATTTTGATGATTTTACTGCAAATAAATTGTGTGATGATCTTTCTAAAATTGTTGAAGGGCATGGATTGGATTTTTCAGAAGTCAAAGAATATAGTTTGCAATCGAATTATTCTAATGAAAATTATGCTAATCCATTTTTTATAACAATGCTCCTTAGATTAGGAGATATTATTCATTTTTCTGCAGATAGGTCACCAAAATCTTTGCTATCTTCAAAACTCATACAAAATTCAACCAGTTTAACTCATTGGAAAGTTAAAGATGGTGTCAGTTGCTGGCTGACTAGATTTAACGAAGAAAATAAAAGAGAAATAGCATATAGCACATATTTTAAAGTGCCTAAGTTATATTATTTTTTCCAAGACTATATGAATTGGATTGATATGGAAATTTCTAATTACAATATATTTTTAAACATTTTAAAAAAAGATGTTAATCTCAATGACTCTTTAATTTATGATTTGAATCTAGCAGATAAGGTTAATAGGAGTGAAGTGCTGTATGATAAAAAGTTGTTCGAGCCCGTAGAAAACCTAAAATTCACTCTGGATCAAAATAAAATTTTGGATCTCCTGATGAGTGTAGGACTATACAAAGACAAGCATTTATGTCTAAGGGAGCTTTATCAAAATTCAATGGATGCATGTAAATGTGCTATTGCAGGGGGTGTCATAGAAAAAGGAATTATAGAATTTGGTATTGAGAATGATAGCAATGGAAGATATCTATATTGCTTAGACAATGGTATGGGAATGACAAAAACAATAATAGAGAACTATTTTTTGAATATCGGCACTTCATATTATACATCTAGACAATTTTATGAAATAAAAGCTAATTGGGGGAAAGATGTAGCAAGTACATCTCAATTTGGCGTAGGAATTCTATCCTGTTTTATGTTAGGTAACGAAATAGAAGTGGTTACTAAAAATCCATATGAAAAAGAAGATAGTATAATTTCTTTTAAAATTGATGGCCCACATGAGAAATTTTATTACAAAAAAAGTGAGGAAATCGATATTGAAAAAATTGGAAATAGTGGTACTTTAATTAAGATTTATTTATCTGATCAAGAAATAAATAATGAGTATTTGGAAGATTTAGATGTGCGATTATTTTTTTCGAAAAGATATAATAGAGGTTCTTATGAAAATTCTCTGAGTACTGAACTGAAAGATAATATATATTTTATATTATTTCATTCGATAAATATTATTCCAAGTGAAATAGATGTTTCAGCCAAATTCAATAATGGGACATCTAAAGCAATTGTTGATAATTTTATATCACTTAAGTTAAATGAAATTCCACAAGAGAAAATCAAGGATATAACGAAACAAGATTATTCTCCTCAATATCAAGATGAATTGCTATACATTCAGGAGAAATGGGAAAAGTGTGATGTTGAAGTGGTAGAAGTTAGTTCTAAAAATATTTATCTAGCAACTGCCATAGTGTATAGTCAAAGTGATGATGAAAAATTAATTAATATAGTCTCATCATATCCATTATTGAACAGAGGACGATTAGTGTCTATGAATGGTGTGATTGTAGAAGAATACAAACAAATCACAGAGAATTTTGATTGGCTTTTTCGACGAGATATCAATAACAATCAACCGTTTATCATAGATTTTAATGGTGAAAATAGGCCTGAACTTTCTGTAGATCGTCGAAGTATTACAGGTTTTTCTGATGATCTTTACGATGAGTTAAAAAATCTAATAGAAAAACTAAAAATTGAAGCGTTTGAAAAAATTAATACAATTATAGAGAAATGTGAAAATAAGGAATTAATGTTAGAAAAATTACTGGACAATATGGAGATTTTTAAACTAGATTGGATAGAACTTTTGGTAAAGAAAAACGAGAATACAAATAATCAACTATTTAAGACTTTAAATAATTATTTACCTGATATAAATAATATATCAGAATTTTTTAAAGCAGGCACAAGTAAAGTTAAATACAATGTATTATTTGAGAAATTGACTATACAGGAGAAAATGGCATATTTAAGCAAAATACTAGATGCTGAAAGCATTATGCTATATGATGACTTTTTAGAAATAACTACCACAAAAGAATTGAAATTTAACAAATACTTATTGGGAAAATCTTATTATCGAGATAGTATTCCTTTTTTCACTTATGCTGATAATTGGGATAGCTATTTTTCAGAATATGATATGGTTACAGGCCTTTATCCAATAGTATCAAAGAATCTATTTCAATTAACTACTTATAATAAAATTGATTTCAATAACAGAATAAAAAAGATAGATACCATTGGTAATGGTTTATCAGGAATGGGTAGTTTACAATCATTTCAACTAATACCAGAAATTGAATCCATAAAATTACCCCGAAGACAATTTGTTCAAAAATCTAGAATATCAGATTTTGATTTTACTAACGCTAATTTTTGGTTATTTGAATTAAATAATTCAGGGGATACAGTCATAGAAGATCATAAAGATTATATCTTAAGAGTATTTATTTCTCCGGGTATTTTGAGTTCAGACGAATTGAAAGAGTTAGAAGGCATCAAAGAAAAGCGTTCGAGTTATTATAAAGGTGTTAGGGAAGGCTGGAGTGTGGCTTTTATTGGTAAAACTGGGAAATTTGTTTATGAATCCGGAAAGCATAGAATCGTTGAATTTTTAAAAAGTTTCTCTAGTTCATTGACAGAAAAAGAAAATATTAACTATTATTTGGTGAGTGAGGAAAAAGTTGATTTGGAATAATAGATTTATATCAATACTCTAGGCGTAAAAAGAAGAATAGCGGAAGCATTCTTCTTTTTCTTTAGGGTGAAAATTACTAATGGTAACTACTATAGCTGAAAAATATCCTAGTAATGTATATTTTATGAAGCTTCAAAATTCAGTGGTTTTTAATTGGCCAATTGAATGGGTAAAAAGAAGTTACTATTTTTTTGTGGAAATGGATATAAAAAACTAATAGAAACCATACTGGTAAAAAAAGGTATCTATAAAAGGGGAGTAAAAATAGATGTCTTTCATTTGATAAACTCAGTATATCGGTTGAGAGATAGGAATCAAATGAAAATGAAATAATAATGTGCGTCATCAGTTAATACAAAATGTCAATTACAGGTATACACATAATTTATTTTGAACCAGATGCTGGCTTCAGGAATAGAGATGTCGAATTAGGGTGAAAAAAATGCGCTGCACAAAAATCGTCGCCAATAGGGTATCCCCTATTGAACAGTTATCGATTTATTGGTATACTTGATTTTGAGAGGTGTTCGATAGAACTGTCCAAAATTATGATTTTGGAAGGAGTCGAACATGGGAAAAATTGGGTATATTCGTGTGAGTTCGAATGAACAAAATATTCATCGTCAAGTCGAACAGCTTTCGCATTGCCAAAAAGTGTATATTGACAAAATGAGTGGCCAGACGAAAAATCGGCCAGAACTTGAAAAGATGTTAGCGTATATTCGAGAAGGTGATTTAGTTGTCGTCACAGAATTGGATCGGCTGGGAAGAAATAATGAAGATTTAACGGAAATTATGGATTCTATCAAAAAACGAGGAGCAACCCTGGAAGTTTTAAACTTACCTCAATTAAATGGCATCCAGGATGAAAATTTACGCTTATTGTTGAATAACTTGATTATGGAGCTATATAAGTATCAGGCAGAGTCTGAACGCAAGCGAATTATCGAGCGGCAGCAACAAGGCATCCGTTTGGCCAAAGAAGCAGGTAAATATAAAGGAAGAAAACCGAAATATACGGAACACAGTGAAAATTTGCAGCATGCGTTTGATTTGTTGAATAAAGGAGCAAGTGAAGCGGAAGCAGCACGAAAAGCTGGAATAAACCGTTCTACTTTTCGGAGATATAAAGAAAAGTATTTATAAATATTTAAGTTGCATAACCTATCTTAGCGAAAGTAGTACAAACAAAAAACGGTCTTATCTTAGAATAAGGCCGTTTTTTCGTTTTCATTTGAAATGTTTTAGGCTGAATAAAAGCGCCATTGTGAAGATGGCGAGATTATTATTTGTAAGATGGAAGTAAAGAAGTTTATAAACCACTCAAAAAAATAAAAATGCCTTGGTCTCGCCAAGAAAATTTCTGCTAATGAGTAAACTCGCAATATCGAAAACATGATGATGGATAAATATGGTATATTATAATTGAAAGAAAAATACATAAGTGGAGTTATTTTTTAATCTAAGTAGAGAAAAGAGGCCTTGTAATGAAAGGGAAAAAAATAGCCATTTCTATAATTGGTGTATCAATTTTACTGGGGGGATGTTCATTTATGGGACAGTCAGATGAAGAAGAAAAGAAAGTAGACGACGGGACAACACCTGTTGCGGAGTATGAAGGGCAAGGGTTTATTTTTGTTGATGGCGATAAGTCTAAAGATATTGTTGAAAAGAATGAAGCAGAAATTAAAAAAAGAGCCATCAAATATATGAAAGATACATATAAAACTGATGTAAAAGTAAATAATGTGGTTCCAGCAAGAGACGCTGCCGTCGTTATGGTTGAAGCAGAAGAACCGATAGAGTTTCATACTTCTGTGATTGTGGGGCTTGATATGCAGAAAAAGGAACTTGATCCGCCAGGAAGCGTTCGTTCTGAAGAAGGAAAAGTGGAATTTGCCATTCAATCTGCTTTATATGAAAAAGCCTATACAAATGAATTTAACAATCTCGATACTTTGACCAATGAAATGGCAGAGAAGTACAGATTGCAAGGTTATAACTCTATCGCATTTGACAAAACTCAATCTGTAGGAGGAGAAAACAAATTTTTCTTTGTGTCGGTAAACAAAGATTTCAATGATGTATTGAATGCTTATCTTGATAATCCCTATATTTCCTCTGAGGAAGTTAAAAAGCTATTTTCAAATTCTGAAGCAACATCAGAAAATATAAACATAGTTTGTCGTTTTTTTAATATTGCTGATGGATTACCAGAACAAAAAACAGTGAATCAAATATCGGATAAAATAAAAGAGACTAAAAATCTTCCTAGCGGAACCTATCTCGTAGACATATACAAGAATTTTATTGTTGATCGTGTTGGTCTGCCGGACGGAGAGTCGACAAGCGCTGATGAATTCCAAAAATAGAAGGAGTTAAAAATATGGTTACGGCATTAAGAAAAACTTCAGATATAGACATTATTGAAATGAGCGGTAAATGGGTATATGATGAACCTTTACGAGGAAGTACCTTAAAAGTGAACGGTAGCGTATTTAAAGTTGAAAAAGGTGTATACAACACAAAATCAGGACTCGACTATATGATTGTGGAAAACACAGAAACAGGCGAAGTTGGTATGATTTTTCAAGGAACTCAAGGGCAAAAAAACGGTGGGCGGGATATCATTACCGATGCCACGCTTCCCGGAAATATTCCCGATGACCAACTAAAAGCGGCGGATAAAGCTTATAAGAAAATGAGTGAAAAATATGCGATTAAATACGTTGGGGGGAACTCTTTAGGAGGCGGGCTTGGGAATTATGTCGCATCAAACAATGATGTGAAAAGTGTGACTTATAATCCTGCGATTTTGCCTGATGGCAAATATTCACAAAAGAATCCTGATATTACCAACTATATGAGCGAGTATGACCCGTTAACACTAGGGGAACGAAGTGCGGGATACTTGAGTCGCTTGCCGG
>NZ_FYBS01000016.1:0-45307 GCF_900186185.1 Listeria sp. ILCC797 | reverse complement strand
CTGTCTTCTGTTGTTCATCTTTAATGGACGTGTAGGCGAAGGCTCGGGAATTTAACATCGCGGCTTGAAAATCTTGATGGCTGACGTCTTCTCCTTTGTTCGTCTGTTTCCATGCATCATACTGCAGCTTCATTTGGTCGGCATAAAAGGTGTCCCCGCTGAATAAATCCTCGAGGCTCACTTTACTTTTTGGGACCTCTACTTGTTTTTGCGTGTAGCTGTTTTCAAATTGTGTGGTTGTCGTGGTGGCTCCAATTCGGTTTTCCGTTGTGAACGTGGTCGCATCTAAGTCGCGCATGCCTGCCACAAAGTCATCTAGCTTTTCATAAAACGGGTGGTCGATCGTGTTGCTTACTATGTCCCCGATTTGGTCGGAAAAACGGTAAAGGACGTCAAAATCCTCGAAAATCTCCTGATACTTGGATGTTCGGCTTGTATGGTGAAAGGAAATCACGCCGTCTGTGTCGTAGCGGGCAATGTCGTCTTCGGCTTCTTCTAAATTCTTGGAAACTTTCTTTAAATGGTCGATTGTACCCTTTCCCCATGCGCCTTTCCCGATAAGGCTGCCAATGCTTTTTCCTGCTTTTTCAAAGTCATCTTCCTGATAATGAATATCTTTCACTAAAGCATTCACCTACTTACTACTTTTTCTTTTAGTTTAGCATATGCAAGAAATGCAAGCTGTGGACATTGTGTGAATTTTTCAGTAATATATATCAAATTTCGGGGCACAAATAAAAAAACAAGCGGACAACTAGTAAAATTCATTTTTGAAAATGAGATTCGTACTGGCTGTATGCTTGTTTATTTTTCCTCTTTATAGGACAGCTCTCTTCATCATTATTCCCGCACAAACTTCCTAAAAACGGCATTCAATTTGGCATAGGCAATCGGTTCGGGCGAATCAATGGATTGCACAAATTGTTTGAAATGGCCGATTTGTTCGTTAATATAGGCGTTTAGTTCATCAAGGCGCGGTTCTAAATCGAGTTCATCGCCTGCTTTTTTGCGTACTAAAAGTTCAGACGTTATTTCGCGAATTGGTTCGGGGATTTCAATTTCAGCCATGATTTCATCAAAGAGGACAGGCGGTTCCGCTTCATATTTTTCAATGTAGCTACATGCAAAAAGCGGACGGAGCACATAAAAATATTTTTTAATTTTTACCTGCTCACCTTGCAAATATTCGCGAAAATTTCCTTCCGCCATATGTAAATAATGATAAATTAGCGGTTTTAGTGCCATATTTTCACGACAAAGTTTGCGAAGTTCAGTTGCAAGATTCCCTTTATCACGATATACAATTGGCGAATTCAGCCATTCAAGTAAAGATGGATTGCACTTCCGAAGCAGTTGCAAGCCCTTCTTCAAATCCCAACCGCTCACGTCAAGCGAGTCATCAATCGGGTACTCAATCACGTCGCGCCGCTCCTCCACTGAAACATACCAATCCTCAGAATGTGTATATAAAAACCGTACATCAAAATCGCTATCTTTGGAAGGAAAGCCCCAGGCCCGACTGCCAGACTCCACTGCATACCAAATGGTTACGTTTTGTTCGTGCTCAATTCGTTTTATTTCCTTTTCAACCCATTCCCACACGCTTCTCACCTTCTTAAATTTGGAGTGTGTAGACGCTAACTACGTGCGTTTTTTCTCCAAACTGTGTTGTTTTTTCTTCCTGTTTTTGGTAGCCGAGATGTTCCCAGAAACCTTTTGCCGCCTCATTCTCATTCAAAACGCCGATGCGGAGCGACTTCGCGCCGCCGTCTGTCGCCCAGTCGCGAATGACTTGATGTAAAACGCGTCCAAGTCCTGCTTCCCTCGCGTCTGGCACAAGCAGTAACAGCCCGATAATCCATTCGCCCTTCTTTGGAAAATCCGCCACAACATCAATCAGGCCGATAGGTTCTTCCTGATCATCTAAAATCGCCATGACAAACTTGTCGAATTTCGTTTTCCCATCAGGCAAGTCCGTTAAAATGGCGTGTGCATCACTTGAATTCGCTTTCCGCCCTTGCTCAATTTGAAAGTAATCCTCGCACTTGGCGCATACATGTTCAGCCAAAGCGATATCCTTTTCATTTAAAAATTTTACATGATAATTACGTTTCATACTGTCACACTCTTTTCCACATTTCTTCTTCCATCTTGCCATATTTCCTAGTAAACTTCAATCGCTAGCAGGAATATGCTATACTTAATTGGTATGATTGGAGGAACTGAACTTATGATTAAATTAGTAGCAATTGATATTGATGGCACACTTTTAAACGACCACCACGAAGTAACGACCGAAGTGAAAGAAGCGATTCGAAAAGCAAAAGTAGCTGGCACAAAAATTGTTTTATGTACAGGCCGTCCACTTGTCGGCGTGCAACAATATTTAAGCGAACTTGAACTGCGCGAGGAAGGCGATTATGTCATTAGCTTTAACGGCGCCATGGTTCAAGATACCTTTACGAAAGAAGTCGTATCGCACTTAACGTTAACGAAAGACGACCTCGTTTCACTTTCAAAAATAAGTGATGATGCTGGACTACATATGCACTTCTTCGATGATAAAACGCTCTACACAGCGAATCGGAACATTGGAAAATACACTATTGTAGAAGCTTATTTAACCGGGAGTCAGCTCGTTTTCACTGAAATCGAGAAAATTCCGGCTGATTTCCAAATGTCAAAAGCAATGATGATTGACGAACCAGAAATTCTCGAAGCGGGAATAAAGAAGCTACCAAGCGACCTTGAAGAGCATTACCACCTTGTTCGCAGTGCCCCGTTTTATTTAGAAGTTTTAAACCCGAATGCAAGTAAAGGAAATGCGGTGAAGCAGCTTTCTGAACTTCTTGGCATCAAACAAGATGAAGTGATGTGCATAGGCGACCATGAAAATGATACAACGATGCTTGAATTTGCAGGCACTGCCGTTGCGATGGGCAATGCTATCCCGCGCCTAAAAGATATGGCTGATTTCATTACAGAAACCAACAATAACAGCGGTGTCGCGCGGGCCATTGAAAAATTCATTTTGAATGCTTAAATTAAAAAGCGTTGTAGTTTTCAATAACTACAGCGCTTTTTTTAAACTATTTTTTAAAACCCGTACTCATCATTTTTCGTGTTGCTAGCACCTTCAACGCTAGGTAAACACATGAAAACAAGAATAATAATGCTTCCAACAAACGGAATAAGACCAAGTAGCACGAACCAGCCACTTTTTCCGATGTCATGAAATCTGCGAATCATAAGGCTAATTCCCGGAATAATATTCGCGATTCCAAAGAGCCATACAAGTACGACTACAAAAAGCATTGGTCCTGCATACATTGCTCCAAAAACTTCCCCCGGATAAGCTGTACCCGCTGCTGCTGTTGCAGAAGAAAGACCAACGATTAGCATTAAAATCCAAAAGATTGCCATGATAATCGCATTCCATAGGATAGTATACCAGTATTCCGAACGTGTTGAACGCCCACTAAAGTTCACATAATTCTTCCAATAGGCTTTATAAGCTTCTAAAAATCCCATTTTTTCAACTCCCTTTTTTAAACTATCCAAATTATTATACTATACTTTCAAAGTGAATGATATGTCTAAATTTCGAATTTATTAACCATTTATTCTTTTTTAGCCACACTTTTACACTATTTCAAAAAGTAATTCGGTGTAAAAAAAACCTTTTTTTGTTTCGCGAAGTAGGCACTCTTAAGCCCATTCTCCACTGGATAATGACTAAGCTTCGTGCCAGGCTTGTAGGTTAAAATTGCGCCGCCGTGTAGGTTCATGTCGTCCCACCAAATCGCGAATGCTTTTATTTTCCCTTCAAATTTATCAGTCCCTTTAATGGGCTTCAAATTGGTGACCATCGAGTGGTAAATGTAGCCAGTAACCCATTTCCCGTTTTTGTCTTGAACGGAAGTCTTGTGCCAATAGCGCGAATGCTTCCGAATTTGGACTTTTGTACCCGTTTTCCAAAGCCGAAGTGGCGTTTGTGATTTGAATTGCGGTTTTGGAAGTAGTGGGGTAACATCTTGGACGGTAGCAGAAATGGAATGTTTCTTCACATCATTTTTCGTATTGTGAGCTACTTTTATTTTAAACAATAAAGTGATATTTTGCGAAGCCGTTCCTCTGTAGCCCGTAATGCCGTACTTCGCGGCTAGCTCCATACGATGACCATAGCTTGAGTCAAGCCCAATCAGATTCATATACGCGACGAGCCCTAGATCGTCTGTTTTCGGCGCGCTCGCTTCAAACGAATCCGAACCATAACCTTTGTAATTGAACTGCATATGCGGCTTATCGACAAGCCCCCGCCAATCTCCACCCCATTCAAAACCGAGCGTCTTCGCCTTTGCGATAAACTTCTTCATATCTGCACGGTTGTACCCGTCCCACTGAATCGTTTGCCCTTTCGCTGGGACAAAATCGAATGCCTGCCCAACAATATGGTAAGACTTCATCGTCTGTGATGCGCCACTCGCCACGTGACTCTTTTGCTGCGCAGTAGTTCGGATCGTTTCGTAAATTAAAACTTCGATTTGTTCCCCTTCTGCCCATTTTAAAAGCGAAGTCGCCGCTTTTTTCGTCTGGTTGGCTAATTTTGCGATATTCGCCCAATTTCTCTCGCTGTAATACGTCACTTGCTGTCATCCCCCTTCAAATTCCCATCACGTTTCGTAAACTGTTCAAACAAACCCGTACCGCCTAGTCCTGCTAAGCCGCCAGACCATAACATAACGGAAATTGAGCCGGCACCAGGAATAAACGTTGCCAGGCCTCCAACCGTAATACCTATCATTAAACTTACTAGCGGCAAATAATGCCGCGGAATTTTATTTGTGCTTTTGACAACTTGAACAATTGCAGTTGTTGAAATTGTTAAAAACGTCATATAAGCGAGTAATTCTTCTCCAAAATTCATTTTTTCCATCTCCTTTATGAAAAGCTTTCGACAATGCTTGCAATTAAAAGTGCAGCAACAAGACCAATTGCCCAGTAAAACGAGCGCAAAGCTTTTTCTTCACGTATGTTGGCTGAAACTTCTCTATCAAGTGCGTGTTTTTCGCGGCTAGCAGATTGTGTAAGTGCATTTTTCAGCTCGTTTTCTAGTGCTTTTAGCGAGTTTCTGATTTCATTTAGTGCATGTTGTTCATTTAGTTCTCTCGCATGGCTTTGCTCCTCGATATGTTTGACACGCTTTTTCAAGTATGCCAATTCATTTTCTAATTGCACGACCTTCTCTTTCATCACTTCCACTTTCAACACCTCCGTTTTGATAGCAGCCTTTTAAAAAGTCGCATTTTTGCAACTTCCTTCATTATACGCGATTGTTGATTTTCTCACAAAAAAAGTATCGCAAAAATGCGACTATCCATTGTAAAACTTGGTGAGATAAGATATACTTTCTATAAATCTCTGGAAAGAGGGGCTTTCAATGCATGTTGGTGAGCGAATAAAAACAAGACGCAAACAATTAAAGATTAGCGCAGATGAAATTGCTAAAAAGTTAGCGGTTTCCAGGTCGACTATTTTTAGATATGAAAACGGTGAGATTGAAAAACTGCCTGTTGGCATGCTCAAGGCGATTGCTGATATGTTAGAAACGACTCCGAGTAAATTGATGGGGTGGGAAACTGAAACAAGCGAAGATTTCATCGCAATTTTTGAAGAGCTAGAGCCGGATAGACAAAGGCTGGTTTACAATTTTGCGGCGGAACAACTGGCAGCACAAAGACAAATGAAAGTTCTAGATTCCTCGACCATCGCGGCTCATTTGGAGGACGATGTCACAGAGCTTGAAATGCAAGAAATTCTGGGCTTTATTGAGAATATCAAAAAGAACTAGGACGTCTAACTTTTGTAAAAAAATAAAAAGAAAAATGGGTATAAACGTAGCATGCGATTATATAAATACAACAGTAGAAGGGGTCGTTAGATGAAACATCGTAGAAAAATTTTATTTACAGCTTTGCTAGCAACAAGTCTTTTGGGAGGATGTGGGGAGCTTCCTCTCGAAATTAATCAAACACCTGAAAATGGCTATGATTTAACCTATTATGGAACAACTGATGTAGGCGCTGAGATAACGTTTACAGATGCGGCTCGTAATGAAGAAAAGGCAATTGCAGAAGACGGCAGGTTTGCTATCCATGTTCCACGGACAACCTCTAAAGCGTCGTATGAAATCATTGCAAAAAAAGAGGGCGAAGAAGCAACAAATTCATTTACAATTCCGAAACAAAAAACATTGGTTGATTATGAGGTGCTGAAAGACCAGTTTACACTTCCGCTACCTGGTGCCCCGCAAGCGGATACAAAAGTGACGACTGGATTTAATATTGCCTGTGACGGGAACAACGTAATGGCTATTTCTCTCGTTTATGCGCCCAGTACCGAGCTTGACATGGGTATTTACGATTATGACAATTTCCAAAATGCCATTGAAGCGGTCATGCGTGCGGTTGGCTCAGAAGATAAGCTAGATAAAGTTTTAGATACTTTCGACGCTAGTCATAAGAAACACAGTACTACGAAAGTGACAGTAGATCATGCAACTTATAAATTCTCTACTGATAAGAGCCTGGATGTAACAACATTAGAGATATATCCAAATTAAATTTGCCTTACTGATCACCCCTTAGCCTGAAGGTTATAGAGGTGTTTGCTATTTTCCTAGCATACTCTTTCACTTCCAATTGAAAAGATTATACTTTAAAATAAAGAAGTAATGTGTTTTATGATTAATGATTTGAGGAGGATTTTAAATGGAACACAAAAAACGGACAAGTTTTCCGAAAGATTTTTTATGGGGTTCAGCTTCTGCTGCTTATCAAATTGAAGGTGCATGGGATACAGATGGTAAAGGACCTTCTGTTTGGGACAACTACGTACGAATTCCCGGCACGACTTATGAAGGAACAAATGGTGATGTAGCGGTTGACCATTACCATCGCTATAAAGAGGACGTGAAACTCATGGCGGACGCTGGACTAAGAGCATACCGCTTTTCGATTGCTTGGTCGCGTATTTTCCCACAAGGTAAAGGGGAATTAAACGAAGCTGGCTTGAAATTTTACGATGACTTAATTGATGAGTTATTAAAATACGATATTGAACCGCTTGTTACGATTTATCATTGGGATATTCCGCAAGCGCTATTTGATGAATACGGCGGTTGGGAATCACGCGAAGTCATTCGTGATTTTACTAATTATGCGATTACGCTATTTAAGCGCTACGGCGACCGTGTTAAATATTGGGTTTCTTTAAACGAGCAAAATATTTTTGTTGGAATGGGCTACGGACAGGCGCTTCACCCGCCAAAAGTTTCAGATTCAAAACGGATGTATGCTGTTAACCATATTGCAAACTTGGCGAATGCTAGTGTGATTCAAGCTTTCCATGAAATTGTTCCTGATGGTAAAATCGGACCAAGTTTTGCCTACACGCCTCACTATCCGATTGATACGGATCCAAAAAACGTTCAAGCAGCCGATGATGCGGAAGAATTGAATAGTTATTTTTGGATGGACGTTTACGCATATGGTCGCTATCCAAGTGCAGTATGGAAATATTTAGTGGAACAAGACATTGCGCCTACAATTGAAGATGGCGATATGGAATTGCTTCGCGCTGGCAAACCTGATTTTATGGGCGTCAATTATTATCAGTCTGCAACAGTTGCTTACAACCCGCTTGACGGTGTTGGCATGAGCAATGAAATGAATACGACGGGTAAAAAAGGGACTTCGAAGGAAACAGGGGTACCAGGCGTTTATAAAAAACTGGTTAATCCATTTGTGAAAACGACAAATTGGGACTGGACTATTGACCCGAAAGGTTTACAAATTGCCTTGCGCCGCATTAACAGCCGCTATCAACTTCCTATTTTAATCACAGAAAATGGTTTAGGTGAATTTGATAAGCTGGAAGACGGGCAAATTCACGATGAATATCGCATCGAGTATTTGGCGAGTCATGTGACGGCGATTCGTGATGCGATTAGCGACGGCGTGGATATGCTTGGCTACTGCACGTGGAGCTTTACGGACTTGCTTAGCTGGTTGAACGGCTATCAAAAGCGCTATGGTTTCGTTTATGTGGACCGCGATGTGTCTGACGATGCACCGATGACGCGTATCCCGAAAGATAGCTTCTACTGGTATAAAAAAGTGATTGAAACAAATGGTGAAGAATTATAATAAAAGTTGATGACGACAATCAAAAAAAGTAGGATGGCACTTCGGCCATCCTACTTTTTTGATAAGGGCATTTCAATTTATTGTGCGTTCACAAATTCTGCTGATTTAATTCCGGCTTGGCGACCGAAAATAATAATTTCCGCCACCGAGTTTCCGCCGATTCGATTTTCTCCGTGTAAGCCGCCAGCTACTTCTCCAGCCGCGAATAACCCGGTAATTGGTTGCCCCTCTTTATTTAGCACTTCCGTATTCGTATTAATTTTCACACCGCCCATTGTGTAGTGGACGCCTGGACCGATTTTAATCGCATAATATGGCGCTTTGGATAAATCATTATCCATACCTGTCGTACGACCAAATTCAGCATCTTTTTTACTAGCTACACTTTGGTTCCATGTATTTAATGTTGCTTCCAAGTCAGTAGCTGGAACATCAATTTCTTTAGCTAAAGCCTCAATCGTATCCGCCTTTTTCACAAAGCCCATTTCTTCATATTGCTTAATTGCCTTCACACGTTCTGTTACGCCTGCATCAAAAACTAAATAAGCCGTTCTTTCTGGCAATTTATTAATAGCAGCAGTCACTTTATCTCGTGTGTCTAGTTCATTTGTGAAACGCTTGCCGTCGCTATTAACTAAAATGGCACCTTCACCACGAACTGCTTCCCCAATTAAATACGATTTTTCTTGTTGAACCGTTGGGTGAACTTGAATTTGATCCATATCAACCGTTGTACCGCCAAGTTTCTCAATCATCTTGATACCATCGCCAGTACTACCTTCTTGGTTCGTTGTAACATAACCTTTTAAATCTGGACGAACTTTTTCAATCAATTCAGCATTAGCACCGTATCCACCGGTAGTAACAACAACTGCGTCTGCTGTGATATTTTTCTTCGTCTTATCATTGAACACGACTTTCACGCCGTTTACTTTGCCATCTTTTTCAGTAATTTCCGTTACATTTGCATTGACAAACGTTGGAATTTCTTCTTTTTTCACATTTTCTAACAGGCCATCTACTAAATATTGTCCTACTGCGGAACCGTCTTCTGGACGATGCGTCCGTTTTTCATTCATTCCGCCTGTAATGGTAATATTATTTAGCGTAATTCCTTTTGAATCGAGCCAATCAATTGCGTCGGCGGAGTTATCTACAAAGAAGCGTAGCATTTCTTTATCATTCGTTCCGTGTCCGCCTGCTAAAGTTTCCTCATAAAAGAGGTCGTTACTGTCTTCAATCCCTTGTTCTTTTTGAAATTTAGTTTCTGAAGCGTTCATACCAGACGATGCTTTGGACGTATTTCCTCCTGCAACTGGCATTTTTTCGAAAATAACTGGGTTTAAGCCTTTTTCTTTTGCTTCAAGTGCTGCGGACATTCCTGCACCACCTGCACCGATGATAATGATGTCGTAATGGTCTTCCAGTTTATCTAGTGATGTATAGCTCGCTTGAGATGCTCCTGAATTTGCTTCCGTAGCTTCCTCTTTTTCACTAGCCTTACTTTTTTCGTTTGACTTATCACTGGACCCGCACCCTGCTAGTACGAGTGTGATAGAAAGGATAAAAATAAGTGTAGCTAATAATTTCTTTTTCATTGTTAAACCTCCGTTTTTTCCCTTTTTCACGTTTATACCCTTACCTTGTGAACACGTGAACAAGCATAACATAAAATAAACTCCTTGTGTGCGAATTCACAAAAAAAGTGCTCAAAAAAACAAAAATAAAAGCCGCTATCCTTGTTTTAGGATAGCGGCTTTTATTTCGTAAATACATTTGGCTCGAAATTAAGCTTCTTATACAAAACAATTTTAGAATTCGCTTTAATTTCATCTGCTCTTTGCACAGTTTACGATATTTCTCCCCATCTGGGATTTCATGAAAATTAACTTTTCTTATTAAATTATACGCGCGCCTTGTCTAAATGCGCGGTGTCATTAAGTTGTACGATATTAAATTGGCCATTCTCATATTCGACTTTACTAATACTTGTATTTAAAATTCGTTCGCCTTCTGCGCGGTGGTCTGACATTTTTCCGCCTCCTAAAAGATACATCAGGAGCGTTAACGTCATGCCGTGAGAAACGACGAGAATATGACCGCTTTTTTGTTCAGAAATAAGCTTTTGCATGCCTTTTTGAACGCGTTCTTCTAGCTCATAATAAGTTTCGCCGCCATTTTCGCTTGCGTCAAATGTCGCTGGGCTATGTAGCATCGCTTCACGCGCTTCTTTAAACTGAACATCTAGTTCGCTGACACGCACGCCTTCCCATGAGCCAAAGCTCATCTCACGAAACTCTTCGGTAAGGTGAATCGGGACTTTTTTTCCACTTAAAATGTATTTGGCTGTATCTTGTGTACGTTTACTTGGACTCACGTAAGCTGCTTTAAAAGGAATATCTTGAAGTGCCTCGCCGACTAAAATTGCGCCATTTTTCCCTTCGGATACGAGCGGGGAGTCTCCCCAGCCTTGCATTTGTCCAGTTAAATTCCATTCTGTTTTGCCGTGTCTTACAAAATAAATTGTCAATTTGCCTTGTTCCAATTCATTTCCTCCTATAATTCAAACACTAATAGATATTATTGTACCACTCCATCTATTTTTTTAAAAGAGGACGAATTTCGCTCATTTTCGGCTTTAAAGCTTGGCTAGACTTGTTGAAAGCGATTTAGTCGCCTTGTAAATTTCGCGATAAATCAGATAGATTTTTTCATATTTTGCTACATTTTGCGCATTTGGCGTATATAATTGACCTTGATACGTGACAAAAGTTTCCGCGCATGCATTTAAATCCGGATAAATCCCGAGCCCTGTAGCGGCAATCATAGCGGCCCCAAGGCCCGGACCTTGCTCACTCGTTAGCGTTCGCACATTTCGGTTGTAAATGTCCGCTTGCATTTGAAGCCATAGCGGGTTTTTGGCACCTCCGCCAACTGCAACGATTTCCGCCGCATCACGTCCTGCCAGTTTTAACAGCTCAAAAGCATCACGCAGTGAAAAAGTAATGCCCTCAATAACCGCGCGCATGAAGTGACTGCGCGTATGCTGGCCGTCAATGCCAATAAAAGCACCGCGAATCTCGCTATCCGTGTACGGGGTGCGCTCACCGCTTATATACGGCGTAAACAGCAAGCCTTCCGCACCAACTGGGATTTTCTTAGCCCCTTCAAAAAGTGCGTCAAAATCTTCGTCTGGCGCGAATTCCCGCTTAAACCAGTTCAAACTATTGCCCGCAGAAAGCGTCACGCCCATTGAATAAAAAGACCCTTCTTCTACATGGTTAAAAAAATGTAACGGTGACGCGTCGGCCTCCAAAATGTCCGATTCGAAACTTAGGAAGACGCCACTCGTTCCAATGCTCGACAGTGCAAGACCTGGTTTTGTGATGCCGGCACCAATTGCAGCTACTGCGTTGTCCGCTCCGCCCATGAATACTTTCGCGCTCGTTTGAATCCCGAGTTGCCGCGCGAGTTCCGGTGTGACCGTTCCGATGCAAGTCGTTGATGAAACGAGTTTTGGTAGCGTTTGCCTTGGGATTTGAAACGCGGTTAAGATTTCCTCTGAATAGGTTTTCTTTTGGACGTCAAGGAGCAGTGTGCCGGCTGCGTCGGAGTAATCGGTGCAAAGTTCGCCCGTTAAAATGTAGGCCAAATAGTCTTTTGGCAAACAAAAATGCGCCGCCTGATCCCATGTTTTCGGTTCATTTTGAGCAAGCCAGACCAATTTAGGGAGCGTGAAGCCTTCCAGCACATCATTTCGCGTAATCGATTTAATGTCAGGCATCTTCTCCCGAATATACTTACACGCCTCCGTTGTACGGACGTCATTCCACAAAATGGCCGGGCGCACCACTTCCATCTCGCTGTCCATCACAACAAGACTGTGCATTTGCCCCGAAAAACTAATGCCTAGAAGCTCCGCCTTTAAATCAGGCACCGCCTCGTGAAGCGCTTGAAATACCACCTTTAAGGCACGCACCCATTCAGCCGGATTTTGCTCGCTGTAGCCCCTTCGCTCACTAATTAGCGGGTAATCGCTTGCGGCGTCTGCAATGAGCTCGCCCGCTTCACTCATCAAAACCGCTTTTAACGCGCTCGTTCCTAAATCTAAACCTAACACATAACCCATTTTTTTCTCCTTTAAATTAAATAATCGTTCAAGCGTGACTTCACATATTCAATGTGGCTTGACGCGTTTTTGACTTCCTCATTTGCTAGCGCATATTCAGTTAGCGTTTCTAGGTCTTCCTCGCCTTTCAAAATGCGTGCGCCAATTCCTTCGCGGAAGCTTGCGTATCGTTCTTCCTTAATTTTTTCAAAAAAGCGCTCTTCTGTAAGTTTTGCTGCTGCTTTTAATCCCCGTGCGTACGTGTCCATGCCAGCGATGTGTGCAAGCAGAAGGTCTGCCATCGCAAATGAACTGCGGCGAACTTTGGCATCAAAATTAATGCCGCCTGGCGCGATTCCGCCGTTTTGCAAGATTTCATACATCGTGAGCGTTGTGTCATACACATTTGTCGGGAACTCGTCGGTATCCCAGCCGAGCAGCAGATCGCCTTGGTTCGCATCAATCGATCCGAGCGCGTTGTAGGTGCGCGCCACATTTAATTCGTGTTCAAACGTGTGGCCAGCAAGCGTTGCATGGTTCGCCTCTAAATTCAATTTAAAATCATTTTCGAGACCGTATTTTTGTAAGAAAGCCATTGTTGTGGCCGCATCGAAATCGTATTGGTGTTTCGTTGGTTCTTTTGGTTTTGGCTCGATTAAAAATTGTACGTCGTGACCGATTTCTTTCGCATAACGAATCGCCATTTTATACATCCGCGCCATGTTCGCCTGTTCAAATCCCATATCCGTATTTAAAAGCGATTCATAACCTTCACGGCCGCCCCAAAAGACGTAATTTTTGCCGCCTAGTTTTTTACTAATATCGAGGCCTTTTTTAATTTGGGCGGCTGAGACGGCGTATACGTCCGCATTATTCGTCGAAGCAGCTCCGTTTAAAAAGCGCGGGTGCGTAAATAAATTTGCCGTATTCCATAGCAATTTGATGCCCGTCTGCGCCATTTTCTGCTGAATTAAATCCGTGATTTCATCTAAATTGCGCATGAATTCTTGAAGGGAGTTGCCTTCTGGCGCAATGTCCACATCATGGAAACAAAAATACTCCACGCCTAGCTTCTCCAAAATCTCAAAAAACATGTCTACCCGATTTCTCGCGAGCTCCATTTCCGTTGCCCCGTGTACATCGCGAACATTCGTTGCCGCACCAAACGGGTCAGATCCGTCTTGCGTCATGGTGTGCCAGTAAGCGACTGCAAAGCGCAAATGCTCCTTCATCGTTTTTCCTAAAACAACCTCTTCTGGATTGTAATGTCTAAATGCAAATGGATTTTCGGAAGTTACACCTTCATAATTAATTTTTTCGATTTGTTTAAAATAAGTCATCATTTTCTCCTTTATTTTTCGTTTTCTCTAAACGCGCGATTTCGTTCTTCTAACTCTACTAAATATTGTTTTTCCTGTTTGTCAGCTCGGTAGAAAAATAGTGCGATAGCTGCAATGGCAAAGCCAACAATTGGAATCCAAACGAAATTAAATTCGATGGCACGAAGGGATGCGTCGGTTTGAACTTGGTTCGCCTGATAACCGCCCATCGCCAAAATTCCAGCCGTCAAGGCACCGCCGATACCCATACCAAATTTTGCCCCAAAGCTAGAAGCCGATGTCAATAGCCCTTGGGCGCGTACACCGTTCTTCCATTCGCCGTAATCAACTGTGTCGGCAAGCATAACGGATAACAATCCGGAAATAAAACCAGTTCCAAAAGCATTAATGATAACCCCAACAATAATAATCGCGATACTCAAATTGTGTGCCCCGACACCCATGATGACTTGGCCAACAATTGCAAGCGCTAGCCCCATCACCATCGTGTTTCGCTTACCAATTCGTCCAGCGACAGCAGGTGTAAATAATAATGTCAGAAGCGATCCAAATGCGAGCGCCATAATGATGGGCACTAAATCTTCACGACCGAGATTGTATTTAAAGAAATACACCGTCGTTTGATTTTTCATCGTCATCGCCATCCAGTAAATGAAGTTCATTAGAATCATAATCATCCACGGCCAGTTACGCTTCATTGCTTTGACGCTATCCTTGACGCGCACCACTTTTTGAACGTTAGTGACGCGCTCTTTTGTGTTGACGAAAGTATTTAAAAGTAAAACAACAGCGACGATTGAAAAGAGCAAAATCGTTAGGAAAAAGCCTTTTTGCTGGTCGCCAGAACCGAGTAGCGCCACAATTGGCAAGGTGAAAACGGTTACGATAATTTGCCCGAGCGTGCCACCAAATTGGCGAATAGTTCCGAGCACTGTCCGCTCTTTCGGGTTGTTCGTCAAACTTGGCAAAATCGATGTAATTGGCAAATTCACACATGAATAAAAAATGCCGACTAAAATGTACGTCACATATGCCCAAACAATTTTTCCGCCGTCCGATAAGTCTGGCGTTGTAAATGTGAGCACACACATCAAGCCAAACGGAATGGAGAACCATAAAAAAAACGGCCTGCTTTTCCCCCATTTTGTATGTGTTCGGTCAATAAAAATCCCAATGATTGGTCCGTCAAACGCGTCAATGACACGTGCGACTAAAAACAGCGTTCCCACTGCCGCCGCACTAATGCCATAAACATCCGTATAGAAAAACATTAAATACGTTCCGATAACTTGAAATGCTAAATTACATGCTGTGTCGCTTAAGCCATAACTAATTCTTTCTTTCCATGGAACCATTGCTTTCAGAGGTGCTGCCTCTTTTATACGTTCAGTTGCTTCCATTTCGTTACCCTCACTTTTTTAATTTTTTTACTTCAGACGAAGATTTTTTGCTCCCTCAAAACGCAGTACATCACCCGAACCGGGCTTATGCCAAACAACAGAATAATGTGCGATGTTTTCTACATCAACAGAAACAACATCTGCTTGTTTATTCACCGTGACACGCGCCACTTCTTCACCCGCTTTAGAAAAAATCGGCTCTGTGACAGAAACGTCCGCCCCGTCAAAACCGTATACGTGGATTTCTGGGTTCGCCACGTAATCGTACTCGGCGCGCTCACCTTCTCTGCCCATCACAATCACACTGTTTTCTCTCGCAAGCAGTGGAAACGACATATAATCATGCGTTTCGCTGTACCACTTTTCGCCTTCATATGTTTTTTCGGTTAAAATGTTCGTCCATTTCCCTTGTGGCAAGTAAAATTCACCTCTACCCGCAGAATTGAAAATCGGGGCCACTAAGAGCGCGTCACCGAGCATATATTGCCGATCCAACGTTTGCGCCGTCAAATCCTTCGGAAAACTCATCACCATCGGGCGCATCATTGGAATGCCCGTTTGATGTGCCAACACCGCATGACGGAACAAGTACGGCATTAAACGCAGTTTTAGCTTCGTAAATTTGCGCGTTACTTCCGTCGCCTCATCATCAAACACCCACGGAACGCGGTATTCGACATTGCCGTGATAGCGACTATGAGAAGATAAAAGTCCAAATTGCGTCCAGCGTTTGTAAATATCTGGCGTCGCGCCTTCTTCAAAGCCGCCGATATCATGACTCCAGAAGCTAAAACCAGATAGCATGAAGGACAAGCCGCCTCGAAGCGATTCCGCCATGGATTCATACGTCGATAAGCAGTCACCGCCCCAATGAACGGGAAATTTCTGACTACCCGCTGTAGCTGACCTTGCAAACACAACAGCCTCGCCTGGTTTCTTGCGTTCTAAGAGCTCATACACCGCCTCGTTATATTGATACGCATAATAATTGTGCATTTTTTCAGGATCAGATCCATCAAAGTATGTAACGTCAGTTGGAATTCGCTCACCAAAATCCGTTTTAAACGCGTCCACACCCATATCCATGAGCGCTTCTAGTTTCGACAAGTACCACGCTTTCGCTTCCGGGTTCGTAAAATCGACCACCGCCTGGCCACCCTGCCATAAATCCCACTGCCAAACAGAACCATCTTTACGTTTAATGAAATAGTCGTTCGCTTTCCCTTCCGCAAATAAAGCCGATTTTTGCGCAATATAAGGATTTATCCAGACGCAAATTTTCAACCCTTTTTCCTTCAAACGTTTTAACATCGCTTCTGGATTCGGAAACACTCGCTTATCCCATTCGAAATTGCACCATTCAAAGTCTTTCATCCAGAAGCAATCAAAGTGAAACACTTCAAGTGGAATATCGCGTTCTTTCATGCCATCTATGAAGCGATTGACCGTTTCCTCGTCGTAATCTGTGCAAAACGATGTGCTGAGCCACAAACCAAACGACCATGCTGGCGGCAGTGCTGGTTTGCCCATCAAATCTGTATATTTCTGGACTATATCGGCCATTGTCGGCCCGTAAATCACATAATACTCAAGCGTCTCGCCTGCCACACTAAACTGATTTTTCGACACGTGCTCTGTCCCAATTTCAAACGATACGTGTTCCGGGTGATTGACGAAAACGCCATACCCTTTATTACTTATGAAAAAAGGGACGTTTTTATAGGACTGGTCGCTACTTGTTCCGCCGTCTTTATTCCAAATATCAACCGTCTGCCCATTTTTCACAAAATTCGTAAACCGCTCGCCTAATCCGTAAATGTTTTCGCCAACAGCAAGGTTCAGCCTTTCGCGCATAAAATTGCCGTCCGCCGTTTCAATGTAACCTTGTCCGTTTATATCAGATGTTGTAAGGAGCGTATCATTTCCGAAAAACGCAATTTTATAGCTCGTTTTATCGAGCTCGGCTTTTAAGGCGCCAGATTGAACGACAATTTTTTCTTGCGTATCCGTTGTTTCTAGCTCTCGTTTGCTTTTCTTGACTGGAAATTCCGGACCTTTTTTTAGTCCCCCATCATGATGTTTTAAAGTGATTTTGAGAATATCTTCTTTTGGTGTTTCTAAACCGACCGTCATCATTCCTAAATTCAATGTGTCGCCACGAGTTTCAATTTTCTTAAACGGCGCATAAACTTCAATTGAATCCGCTTTCATTTTGTAATCAAAAATTTCTTTTGGCGTGTGAATTGTGTAGCCTTCTTTGACGAGCCAAATCCCATCTGTAAATTTCATGACTTTTCCTCCCATTCATCAAACGTTTGCAAAAGTTTAAGTTTGTTAGCATAATAAACTAACTAACAATAATATAAAGGAATACGGTTTCTTTTGTCAAGCCTTTTTGCTAAAATAAGAAGAGAAAGCGGGGGAAACGAATGTTTACTAGTCGTGCAGGAATTAGAGAATCAAACGAACGAATCGTCTTAAATAAAATTGCGCAAAAAGGGCCGCTTTCGCGTGCCGAACTTGCGGAGACTATCGGTTTAAATAAAGCAACCATTTCTGATATCGTAAAAAAATTGATGGCACAAAAACTTATTAATGAAGTTGGCATTGGCGAAAGTACAAATCAAGGCGGCCGAAAGCCCATCATGCTTGAACTTAATGCAAAAGCGGGTTTTTCCGTCAGCGTTGACATCGGCTACAACTACATTGACGTGATGGTGCAGCGTTTAGACGGCACTGCCTATAAGCGGGAGTTGTTTCCTTTTAAGACCATCAAGCGGGACACGATTATTCAGGAACTTTCTGAAAAACTTGATGTATTTCTTTCCAGCTTGCCAAAAGCGCCATTTGGGGTTGTAGGAATTTTAATCGCGATTCACGGAATTGTACTAGACAACCAAATTCAATTTACACCAGCATATGATTTGGCTTTTCTGGATTTCAAAAATACACTCGGCGAACAATTTGCCTGCCCGGTGTACGTGGAAAATGAAGCGAATCTATTAGCAGTTTCTGACCATACAAGAGAAGAAAATTACGCAAACCTTGTGAGTATTAGCATTCATTCTGGCGTGGGAAGCGGCGTTATTTTGGACAATCAACTTTATACCGGCATAAACGGCTATGCTGGCGAAATCGGACATATGACTATTGTGACTGAAAACGGCCGCCCATGCCCGTGCGGCGCAAATGGCTGCTTGGAGTGCTACGCTTCCGAAAAAAACACTTTGGACACATATAAAGAACTATCTGGACACGAAAACGCACTCGTCGTAGATTTATGCCGCGCTTTTTTGGAAAAAGATGCAACGGCCGTGCGCGTCGTACAAAATATGATTCACTACTTAGCAATTGGCATCCAAAACGTGACGGCGCTCTACAACCCAGAAGTTGTTTTTATAAACAGTGAAATTTCGCGGCTTATACCCGATTTCACCAACCAAATCGAAGCCAAACTCACTTCATTCACATCAAAAAACATCAAAATAAAAGCCTCCCACCTAGGCGAGGAAGCTATCTTGTACGGTGCTGGCTATTTAGTTATAAAGCGCTTCTTAGATTCATAAAAAAAGCAGTTTCCTGAATAATAGGAAACTGCTTTTTATTACACCTCATCTGCTGTAAATACCAGACCCGCTGAAGCTTTCGCCTTCGTCACAACGTCCATCACAATTTGGCTGTGCGCAAGCTTGCGGAGCATTTCGTCCGCATCTTTTTCATCAATGATACGCTGGAACGCTGCGAATTCGTCGTACATGCGATGTTCGCTATCCTTCACGTCAATATGCTCATCTTCGCCGCTGTTTGGCAAAAATTCAAAAGAATCGCAAACACTTACCGAGCCGTTCACATGAATCGTTCCCGCGTCGCCTTGAACATTCGCTGAAATTGGTGCCTTACTATCTTTTGAGCCAATGCAAACCGCCTTAAAATTACCGTAATCCATCACTAGAACGCCAGACGTATCAATCCCTTTCGCCATGTTTGCGTAATAATGGACATCTTTTGGTGCACCGAACAAGCCAACAACAAAATGGACATTGTAAATGTTCAAGTCCATCAAGGCTCCGCCAGACATTTCTCGATTAAACGCTGGTAAAATGTTTCCTTCTTTGAAAGCATCATAACGCGAGGAGTACTGTGAATAGTTCGCTTCCACAATTTTCATTTCGCCAAGGCTACTCACCCGTTTTTTTATTTCCAAAAAATTCTTCATGTATTGATTGGTAATCGCTTCGATTAAGAAGAGACCTTTTTCTTTGGCTAAATCAACAAGAATTTGTAGCTCTTTGGCGTTCGATGTGAAGGGCTTTTCACAAATGACGTGTTTGCCATGGGTGAGCGCCATTTTCGCATACGAAAAATGCAAATGATTGGGCAGCGCCACATAAACCGTATCGATTGAATCATCCGTTAGAAATGCTTCAAAATCCGTATGCACCTTGTCAATGCCATACTCTTTTTGCAAACCTTCAAGCTTCGCACGACTTTTCTCCCGCCCGAAAATCGCCGCAAGCGTAATCTTAGGAAGTTCTGCAAAAACAGGTAGCAAGTCATGAACAATCATTCCTGATCCAACAATGCCTAATTTCATGTTATTTACACTCCTCTATTCCTTTTTCTAAAATTTGCATTTGTAGTAACGTTTCCTCGTCCTTCACTTGTTTCGGCTTCCCGTTCGCAATGGCTTCATAAAGCCCATCATACACGCGACCATAATCGCCCACTTCCGAAATTACTTTTTCCTCGTGGTAATCGCCGCTTTCGTCTATATAAGTCAGCGTTCCGTAATGTTCGGGTAAATCAATGCCAAAATCTGGATTTTCAGGCATGTAGAACAGTTTTAAATGCTCTTCTTGACGGTCTTTCGTTTCCTTCACAAAAGAACCTTTTTTGCCGTAAACAACAAAGCTAGGACGCCCTTTCAAACGGAAATAGCTCGATTTGACGGAGACTTTTAAGATGTTGTAGTAAAAATCTAGATCAAAATAGTCATTCATCCGGTTTTCGCCGAGCAATTGCCGGACGTCATAATGGATTTTGTCCGGTTTTCCAAAATAAGATAGCACTTGGTCGATGGTGTGGCAACCGTGGCCGTATAGGTAGCTGTTATAAAACTCAAACTTGTGCGTCGACTCGGGCACTTCTGGTCTAAAATAGTCATAATGCATTTCCACTTCCAACAAGTCGCCCAGTTTCCCACTTTCAATGACGCGCTGCACCGTTAAAAAGTCGGAATCAAAACGACGATTTTGGTAACACTGCGCAATTAGACCTTTCGCCTTCGCTAGTTGAAAAATTTCTTCGGCCTCTTCGGACGTCATCATAAACGGCTTTTCGACTAAAACATGTTTCTGAGCTTCCAAAACTTGCTTCGCAAATTCAAAGTGGGACTCCTGCGTTGTGGCTACCACAATCATTTGAATTTCCGAATCAGACAGTAATTCTTCCAAATTCGTTGTATAATGAATATGATCAAATTTTTTCCAAGCATCATGACTTGGATTTCTCCGGTAAATGGTTTTAACACGAATGTTATTTCGCTCTAATACGAATGGTAGATGGTATCGGTTGGTGCTTTTTCCGTTCCCGATATATCCAATTGTAAGCATACTAAATCCTCCTCGTTTCACTTTGATACTTTTATCTTATAAGTATTTGGCGAAAAAGGCTACCAATTATGTTTGCGCCAGTTCATTTAGGAAAAATGGTTCTAAATGTATTGCGGAAAACTTATTTTTTGCACAAAAAGTTCATGAAAGGAGCTTTTTTATGATTTTAACGAATATGAAAAACATGGCGAATTTTACGGCGACTGAAAAAACAATTGCAACATTTATTCTTAAAAACACCGATAAAATGGAACTTCTGACGATTCAAGAGCTGGCGAAAAGGACGTTTTCATCGCATGCCACCATCATCCGTTTTACTCGAAAATTAGGTCTTTCGGGGTTTAAAGAATTTAAAATTGCGCTTGTGAAGGAAATTCAAGGTCGCGAGTTTTCGCCTGCTGATGTTGACCCGAACACGCCGTTTAAGGAGGGGGACTCGCTTTCCACGATTAGTCGCGAGATTATGGAGCTCACGCAGCAGACTGTTTCGGAAAGTTTTCACTTGCTTGATGAGGCGAAACTTGCCAAGGCAGCGCGGCGGCTACACGGGGCAGAGCGAATTTTTTTATTTGCGGTGGGCGATTCGCAAATTCGGGCGGAGAGTTTTCAAAATAAGCTGTGGAAAATTAACCGCTATACGTTTTTGGCTACGAAGCGCGCGGAATGGGCGGTTCATACGGCAAATATGACGGAACGCGATTGCGCGGTTTTTGTAAGTTATGACGCGAAATCAAAACTTGATCTTGCGGCGGCGAAATTTTTAAAAGAACGCGCTGTGCCCATCATTTTGCTTACCTCACATACTACGAGCGAACTTAGTAGACTCGCGGATATTTGCATTTCGATTCCGAAATCGGAGGATAAAACGGCGCTCAAAATTTCTACTTTCGCTTCACAAATCGCCTTTGACTACGTCTTAAATGTATTCTTCGCAGCGCTTTATCAAATGGATTACGACGAAAACAAAACATATCTTGCAAAAAACCAAGCGTTCTTTCAGGAGAATGATGTTTAACTAAAAAAAGAAGCTGAATGAATCCAGCTTCTTTTATTTATCAGTATCAAGTGGTGTTAAGTGTGCTTCAATTTCTTCGCGACGGCTTTCGAATTTTGGTGGGAGTTCCACATAAGTTCCGTGTTCCACTTCGAAATTCGTGTTGAAGCCTGGGCCGTCTGTTGCCAGTTCAAAAAGGATGCCGTTTGATTCGCGGAAGTAAAGCGAGTGGAAATAAAAGCGGTCAATAAAGCCGGAGTTTGGATAACCGGAATCAGCAATTCGTTCCACCCAGGCGAGCATTTCGGCATCGTCTTTCACGCGAAAAGCTAGATGATGTACTCCGCCGGCACCTAAATTGTGTTGTTCTAAATCGGGTCTAGCCTCAAGATGAACCTCAGCTCCAGTGCCGCCAGCTCCCGTTTGATAGACAGTAAGCAATTTTTCATTTTCTTCATAAGCTCCTGCATGTTTAAAGCCAAGGAGTTTAGTTAGCACCGCGTCGGTTTTTTCTTTCTTTAAAACCGAAATGCGCACGGGACCAAGACCAGAAATGGCGTATTCGATTGGAACCGGCCCATCTTTCCACGGATGACCTGCTGGTGTGCCTGAATTCCCCTCATCAGAAACTAAATGGATTGTCAGGCCGTCTACGTCCTTCAGCCGAATAATCCGCCGCCCAAATTGCGCCTCGCCGGTGCTATGAAAAATTTGAAACTCGTCAAGTCGTTTATGCCAGTATTCAAGTGCGGCATCATTTGGGACGCGCAAACTCATCGCGGAAATTTGATTGCGGCCTAGTCGATTTTTAGCCATGTTAGGGACTTCAAAAAAAGTGACTGTTGTGCCGGGGTTGCCAATCTCGTCCGCATAGTATAAATGATACGTATAAGGATCGTCTTGGTTGACGGTTTTCTTTACAAGGCGCATTCCTAATACTTTTGTATAAAAATCAAAATTTCGCCTTGCGTTTTCAGTGAAAATGGAAATATGATGTAAGCCTAATAATTCCATGTTTTTTGCCCCCTAATTTAATTTTTTCAGTAAATCAAGTAGCTGTTTTTGTTCTTCGCGCGTTAATTTGCTGAACTGATTTTGTTGAAAAGCTTCTTGCTTTGGCACCAGTTCATTGTAGCAGGCGACACCTTTTTTCGTTAGCATGATGAATTTTTCACGCCCGACTTTTTCGCGTTGCACATAATTTTGTGTTTCGAGTTTTACGAGTAACTGTGTAATATTTCCTTTCGTCACAACGAGTTTTTTGCCAAGCTCTTGTTGTGTTATCTTGCCTTCTGGACCGATTTGAGCAATGCAGTCGAACATGGCCGTTGAAAGGCCTGCTTCTTTAAAATTTTGATTGGTGAGCTTCATATTGCGATTATAAAAACGACTTAAGCGAAACCAAAGGACAACGCCTAGTCGGTCGTCAGTTTTTACCATCTCAAATCGCCTCCTTTTATTTTTAGTTTAGTACTAAACTTAATAAAAAGCAAGTTTTACGACTTGCTTACGAATTTAAGGAGCGTTTTTGCGACTTTTTGCGTGTCGGCTTGTTTAATGCCTAAAATATGCGTGTGCCACATACCATCAATGGTGTAGCGAACAAAATTGGCGTTTTCTGGGCCGATTTCAGGAATGAGGCGTTCGTGATCGGCATCATAAACGGCGTTCCAGTCTTCATTATCGACGTCTAGAGTGATGACAGACGCTAGGAGTGCTGCGTGTAGACCGATTAAATCATCGTCTTCTAATTGACGCAGATTTCCTGCAATATAAGCTTCTGTAAAAGGATATTTAGACGCGTTTTTGCGCTTTTCGTATTCCTCTGTGAGTATTTTGTTGTAGGCATCAATTGTATGTGCGATGAGTGATTTTGTAAGTTCCTCTTTATTTTTGAAGTAATAAAAGATGGCGGCCTTTGTTATACCAGCGTTTTTAGCGACTTTGGCTAAACTGTAATTTTGAATACCTGCTTCTGAAATTACTTCGATGGCAGACTTAATAATTAAATCTCTGCTACTCAATTTTGCTCCTCCGTTCACTTCTTTCCTAAATTTTAACGAAGAATTGCTTTTTTAGCAATTGTAATCCCGTTTTAGGCTTGAAATTGCTAAACATGACGAATCAAATTTCATGCTTGACATGTAATGCATTACAGAAAGTATGATAAAAATGTAAACAAATTAATGATTGAAGGAGCGACAAATATGACGGAAATAAAAAATGGTTTTCCGAAAAACTTTTTGTGGGGCGGCGCAACGGCTGCAAACCAAGTTGAAGGGGCATACAATTTAGATGG
Organism: Listeria sp. ILCC797; assembly: GCF_900186185.1. NCBI lineage: Bacteria > Bacillati > Bacillota > Bacilli > Caryophanales > Listeriaceae > Listeria > Listeria sp. ILCC797. The sequence goes on along the minus strand of NZ_FYBS01000016.1, from coordinate 21,347 downwards.
CAAAGGCTTGTCTACTGCGGATATGGTCAAATTTGTACCGAAATCAGAACGTGGCAATGATTTTTCATTAGATGTGACAAAAAAGGAAATTGATGCCATTTTAGCAGGCGAAACGCATGCCCGCTTCCCAAAACGCGACGGAGTCGATTTTTACCATCATTATAAAGAAGATATTGCGTTATTTGCGGAAATGGGCTTTAAGACTTTCCGTTTATCGCTGAACTGGGCGCGAATTTTCCCAAATGGTGACGATGCGGTGCCAAATGAAAAAGGGCTTGCTTTTTATGATGCGGTATTTGATGAGCTGAAAAAGTATGATATTGAGCCACTCGTGACTCTTTCGCATTATGAAACGCCGCTTAATTTGACGCTGAAATATAACGGCTGGGCTGACCGCCGTGTGATTGGCTTCTTTACGAACTATGCCGAAACCGTTTTCAAACGTTATAAAGATAAAGTTAAATATTGGCTTACTTTTAACGAAATCAACGTTATTTCACTTAGCCCTTACACTGGCGGTGGCGTTTTAGTGGAAGATGCCGAAAACCCACTCGAACTTTCTTATCAGGCGGCGCATCATCAGTTTGTCGCAAGCGCACTTGCTACGAAACTTTGCCACGAAATCATTCCTGGTTCACAAGTGGGCTGCATGCTTGCGCGCATGGCGACGTATCCGGCAACTAATAATCCAGATGACGTTCTAAAAGCGCAGTACGAAAATCAAATGAACCTTTTCTTTACAGACGTGCACGCTCGCGGAACTTATCCGACTTTCATGAATCGTTTCTTTAAAGAGAACAATATTTTGATTAAAAAGGAAGTAGGAGACGACGAGATTTTGAAAGAACATACAGTTGACTTTATCTCGTTTAGTTACTACATGTCCCTTTCTGCGACCGTAAAACCCGAAGGAGACCGGACTGCTGGCAACTTTATGGGCGGTGTAAAGAACGAATATTTGGAGACTTCCGACTGGGGCTGGCAAATTGACCCTAAAGGTTTGCGCTGGACGCTTAACGACCTTTACTCGCGTTACAATTTACCGCTTTTCATCGTTGAAAATGGCCTTGGCGCCTATGATACCGTTGAAGCTGACGGCAGTATTCATGACGATTACCGCATTGATTATTTGCGCAAACATATCGTTCAAATGAAAGAAGCCATTAAAGACGGCGTTGATTTAATCGGTTACACAAGTTGGGGCCCAATTGATTTAATTAGCGCTTCGACAAGCGAAATGTCAAAACGTTATGGATTCATTTATGTTGATCAAGATGATGAAGGTAACGGCACATTAAAACGCTCGAAAAAAGACTCCTTCAATTGGTATAAAAAAGTCATCACAACAAACGGCGAGGATTTAGATTAAAACGCAAAATGAGGTTGGAATTAATCCAACCTCATTTTTTTATTTCGATATTCTCTTGCGGCGAAACAAAGCGAACCCACCTAGTACTAGAAGGCCACCTAACGCCACATAAAGCAGTCCATTTGTATCCCCCGTTTTAGGCAGAAGATGTGTGCTTTTTGTTGGTTTTTCGGTGTTCGTTTTTGGTGTGATGATGGTATTTTGTTGCTCATTTGTCTCTTTTGGTACAACCATTTCGCCAGCTTTTGATGTTTCTGGTTTCTCTGGCTCTGTTGGTGTAATGGGCGTTTCCGGTGTCACAGGCTGTTCTGGATTTGTTGGGTCAACTGGTGCGGGTGCAACTTCTCGTACGGTAACTTGAACTTTAACAGGCGTTGCTTTTAGACCTGCTTCATTTTCAGCATTCAATGTCACTTCGTAAACTCCCGGTGTTGTTAAATCAACAACTTGTGCAAAATTACTCGTCACTGGTGAACCATCATCGGTTGTCGCATGAACATCTTGCAAAAATTGCGCTTCTGTCACTTGTTGATTTTGGTCATATTCATAAGCTTCATCTGCTGTCAAAGTAATAAAATGTTCAATGTCAAAATATTGGTCATACGTGCCGGACGAAGCATTATAGCCTTGTAAAAATGTTGGTGTTGCATAACTTCCGGCCGCATTATCATAAAATGCATTATATTCGATTTCTGAAAGGTTATCGAAGTCTTCTTTTGTCATCGCGTTAACCGTAATGCCTTCATCATTTATAGAAAGGCGGCTATTATCCACTCTTGTATCATTAAATGCTAAAAATGTTTGATTTGATGCAGTCGATTTTGTAAACGGTGGTTGATAGCCATTAAAATGCGTAAAGCGATTTACCATCATCGAAAATGGAATAAACACTGTTTGATTGGCTTCATCATAGCTGAGTACTGAGCTTTTAATTTTATTATGAGCATCAAGACGCCCTGTATTTTGCCCCGTTGCCGCGAGCGATTCTAATGCTGGAAACTCAGAAATACATTGTAAATCTTGAATGCCATCGAATTGCACAAATAATACTTTCAATTTCGGCATACTTTTAAGAGCCGAAATATCTGTGATGTTATAGTTATTCTGCACATATAAATTCGCGACGTTTGGCATTTTATTTATTTTCGAAAAAACTGCGTTTGTATTTGACGTATTACTCAAACTAACAGATTCGAGGTTCGTCACATTATTTAAGTCCGGTAATTTATCGTCCGTAAGAAAAGCACCCGAAATCGTCAAATTGGTCAAGCTAGGAATCGCCGTCACTGTTGAAAGATCCGCAATGTTGGACGTATTCGACAAAGACAACGCCGTCAAATTGTTCGCATGTTCAAGCCCTGATAAATTTGTGTAGGTATCCCCTGAAAGTGAAACACTACGGAGTGTATTCAATTGCGCTTGTGTAATATCCGCATCTTGCGCCTGCCTTAATTGAGTATTTAAATATTTTTTTAACTGTAAATCTGGAATTTGGACTATCTCTGTCCCTTGTTCTGTAACAATTGGTTCTTCTGCTAAAACTGTAACTGGTACAAAAGGTATTGCCATTATTGTTGTCACTAACATAAAAGTTAATGCTTTTTGCTTCACTGCCATTCATTAAACCTCCTGATGGTTAGTACCATAAGAATACCTTTCTTCTTAGTCGTATTCAATGAAAATTTTGTGAAATTCAGGATTTATTTGATTATTTTTTAACAAAATATTCTTGACATGGTCTAAATCGCCTATTTAAGCCATTTTTAAATGTATACTTATCTTTTCTCAGACACATTTTAGACACAAAATATCATATACGTGTCAAAAAAAGACAATTATAGCTTCTTTCATACAAATAAAAACGGAAATCATTTCATAAAATGATTTCCGTTTTATTTTTTAGAAAGTAGTTGGTTCCTCTGTTATTTCTTTTTCAGCACCAACAACTTCTGGTTTTAATTTGCGATAGTGGTGAATACCTGTTCCTGCTGGTACAAGTTTACCAAGAATAACATTCTCTTTAAGACCAAGAAGTTCATCACGTTTTCCTTTAATCGCAGCATCAGTAAGAACACGTGTTGTTTCTTGGAATGATGCAGCAGATAAGAAGGAATCCGTTTCAAGAGAAGCTTTCGTAATTCCGAGTAATACTGGACGACCAGTAGCCGGTTGTTTACCACTCAAAATAGCTTCACGGTTTGCTTCTGTAAACGTATGAATATCCATTAATGTACCTGGTAAGATATCCGTATCCCCAGTGTCCATTACGCGGATTTTACGCAACATTTGACGAACCATTACTTCAACGTGTTTATCGCCAATTTCTACCCCTTGCATCCGGTAAACTTTTTGTACTTCAGCAAGCAAGTATTCTTGAACGGATAAAACGTCACGTACACGGATTAGCGCTTTCGGATCAATAGAACCTTCCGTAAGTGCTTCCCCGCGGTCTACCATTGAACCTTCTTGAACACGAAGACGTGCTGTATAAGGAACTGTGTAGCTACGACGGTCGTCCGCACCTTGAATTGTAATTTCTTGTCCACGGTCACGGCCCTCTTCGATAGAAACAACTTCCCCAGCCACTTCTGTGATGGTTGCTTGTCCTTTCGGATTACGTGCTTCAAAAATTTCTTGAATACGTGGAAGACCTTGCGTGATATCGTCGCCGGCTACCCCACCAGTATGGAACGTACGCATTGTAAGCTGTGTACCAGGTTCCCCGATAGATTGTGCCGCGATAATACCGACTGCTTCACCAACTTCAACTTCTGTACCAGTAGCCAAGTTTTTACCATAACATTTTTTACATACACCATGTTTTGTATTACATGTAAACGCCGAGCGAATCGATACTTCTTCAATACCCGCTTCAACAATTGCTACTGCAATCGGTTCAGTAATCAAATCATTTTCTTTAACTAAAACTTCGCCAGTTTCAGGGTGACGCACGGTTTTACGAGCATAGCGCCCTTCTAGACGTTCTTCTAGCGGTTCAATAATCTCCGTACCTTCGCGAATCGCTTTAATTGTTAAGCCGCGGTCCGTGCCACAGTCGTCTTCACGAATGATAACATCTTGCGCCACATCAACAAGGCGTCGAGTAAGATAACCAGAATCGGCCGTTTTCAGGGCTGTATCGGTAAGACCTTTACGCGCTCCGTGGGTCGAGATAAAGTATTCAAGGACTGTTAACCCTTCACGGAAGTTTGAAGTGATTGGAAGTTCTACGATACGTCCAGATGGATCAGCCATCAGACCACGCATACCAGCAAGTTGCGTGAAGTTCGAGATGTTACCACGAGCTCCGGAATCTTGCATCATAAAGATTGGATTTAAACGTTCCAAGCTTAAAATTAGTTTTCCTTGAATTTCGTCTTTGGCAGCATTCCAAACGCCGATAACGCGCTCATAACGCTCGTCATCTGTAATTAAACCGCGACGGAATTGTTTCGTGATTTTTTCAACCATATCATGTGCTGTTTCTAGAATTTCATGTTTTTCCGTAAGCGTTAAGATATCTGCAATACCAACTGTGATACCCGCTTTTGTGGAAATTTTGAAACCTAAGTCTTTCATGCGGTCAAGCATTTTAGATGTTTCTGTAATATGGAATCGTTTGAACACTTCTGCAATGATATTTCCAAGAATTTTCTTCTTGAATGGGTCAACAATTGGTTGCTTAGCAATATGCGCTTTAACGTCCGTTGTTGGCTCAACAAAATATTTTGTAGGCGTTTCAATTTCTAAATTATATTTCGTTGGTTCGTTAATATAAGGGAACGATGTTGGTAAGATTGTGTTGAAAATCAATTTACCGACTGTCGTAATTAATAGTTGCTTACGTTGCTCTTCTGTAAAGCGTTCATTTGGAATGGATCCTGCGTAAACGGCAATACGAGAATGCAAGTGAACATAGCCATTTTGATAAGCAAGTTGCGCTTCGTTAATATCCTTAAAGATTGTTCCTTCACCAACCGCATTTTCACGTTCAAGTGTCAGATAGTAGTTACCTAGCACCATATCTTGGGAAGGTGTTACAACTGGTTTACCATCTTTTGGATTCAAAATGTTTTGTGCGGCAAGCATTAAAATGCGTGCTTCCGCTTGTGCTTCTGCCGAAAGTGGAACGTGGACGGCCATTTGGTCACCATCGAAATCGGCATTATACGCCGTACAAACAAGTGGATGCAAACGAATCGCGCGACCTTCAACTAAAGTCGGTTCAAACGCTTGGATACCAAGTCTGTGGAGCGTAGGGGCACGGTTTAGTAGAACTGGATGTTCGCGAATAACTTCTTCAAGGACATCCCAGATTTCTGGCGCCATGCGTTCAATTTTACGTTTAGCGCTCTTAATGTTGTGCGCAAGGCCTCGTCCAACGAGTTCTTTCATCACAAAAGGTTTGAATAATTCAAGTGCCATTTCTTTTGGAAGACCACATTGGTACATTTTAAGGTTAGGTCCTACGACGATAACGGAACGACCGGAATAATCGACACGTTTACCGAGTAAGTTTTGACGGAAACGACCTTGTTTCCCTTTAAGCATGTGCGATAAAGATTTTAATGGACGGTTACCTGGTCCAGTCACTGGACGGCCACGACGACCATTATCAATTAACGCATCAACTGCTTCTTGAAGCATCCGTTTTTCATTTTGGACGATGATGTTTGGTGCGCCTAAGTCAAGCAAGCGTTTCAAACGGTTGTTCCGGTTAATAACACGACGGTACAAATCATTTAAATCACTTGTTGCAAAACGGCCACCTTCAAGTTGTACCATTGGGCGAAGTTCTGGTGGAATAACTGGTAGTACATCAAGAACCATCCAACTTGGATTATTGCCAGAGTTACGGAAGGCTTCCATTACTTCTAGGCGACGAATTGCACGCGTACGGCGTTGACCTTGTGCGGTTTTCAATTCTTCTTTCAGCTCATCTGTTTCTTTTTCAAGATTGATGTCTGAGAGAATTTTCTTAATTGCTTCGGCACCCATTCCAGCTTGGAAGGTTTGACCATATTTTTCACGATAAACGCGATATTCTTTTTCAGAAAGAAGTTGTTTCTTCTCAAGCGGTGTGTCGCCTGGCTCTGTTACTACATAAGACGCAAAGTAGATAACTTCTTCAAGCGCACGCGGGCTCATATCCATCACAAGACCCATACGGCTTGGAATACCTTTAAAATACCAAATGTGTGAAACTGGCGCTGCAAGTTCAATGTGTCCCATGCGTTCGCGACGAACTTTGGATTTCGTTACTTCAACCCCGCAACGGTCACAAACGACGCCTTTATAGCGGACACGTTTGTACTTTCCGCACGAACATTCCCAGTCTTTCATTGGTCCGAAAATACGCTCACAAAACAGTCCGTCACGTTCTGGTTTTAGCGTACGGTAGTTGATTGTTTCAGGTTTTTTTACTTCACCGTGCGACCAAGAACGGATTTTATCTGGAGATGCTAGACCGATTTTCATATACTCAAAATTATTAACATCTATCAAGTGCCCAACCTCCTAATTTTGGTCATGACTTTTCACTTATTAGGTTTAAATTATATCGTTTCATATAACTTGGCCCGCAAGAAAGCACGACTACGTTCAGTGCTTCTTGCGGCTAACAAGTCCATCATGTTTAAGTTTATCGAAAAATTATTTTTATTTTGGAGTTTTGTTTCGGGCGGGTTAGTCAACCTGCTCGGTAGCCTCTTCAGGCTTCACAATATTAAATGCATCGTTTTGACCGGAGAAATCGTCGTCATCGGTATCACGCATTTCGATTTCTTCCTCGTCTGCAGATAGGATTTTGACGTCCATACCTAAACTTTGCAACTCTTTGATTAATACGCGGAAAGATTCCGGCACGCCTGGTTTCGGCACGCTTTCGCCTTTCACGATTGCTTCATACGTTTTCACACGTCCAACAACATCATCTGATTTAATTGTTAGAATTTCTTGTAACGTATAGGCTGCACCGTACGCTTCAAGAGCCCAAACTTCCATCTCACCAAAGCGTTGTCCACCAAATTGAGCTTTACCTCCAAGTGGTTGTTGGGTAACAAGTGAGTATGGTCCAGTCGAACGAGCATGCAATTTGTCATCAACCATGTGAGCAAGTTTAATCATATACATAACGCCGACAGAGATACGGTTATCAAATGGTTCACCTGTACGTCCATCATAAAGAACAGTTTTCGCATCGCGAGCCATTCCCGCTTCTTCCACTGTGCTCCAAACGTCTTCTTCATTTGCTCCATCAAATACTGGTGTTGCAACATGAATGCCGAGTTTACGAGCCGCCATACCTAAATGAAGTTCGAGCACTTGCCCGATATTCATACGAGATGGCACCCCTAATGGGTTAAGCATGATATCAACGGGTGTTCCATCAGGCATAAATGGCATATCTTCTTCTGGTAAGATACGGGAGATAACCCCTTTGTTACCATGACGACCGGCCATTTTATCGCCTTCGTGAATTTTACGTTTTTGTACGATATATACACGCACTAATTGGTTTACGCCTGGTGGTAATTCGTCACCGGCTTCACGAGTAAAGATTTTAACATCGAGAACGATACCGCCACCACCGTGAGGTACACGTAGTGATGTATCGCGAACTTCACGCGCTTTTTCACCAAAAATAGCATGTAATAAACGTTCTTCAGCCGTAAGTTCGGTTACACCTTTTGGCGTTACTTTCCCTACAAGAAGGTCGTTATCTTTTACTTCAGCACCGACACGAATAATACCGCGTTCGTCAAGATCGCGAAGTGCGTCTTCACCAACGTTTGGAATATCGCGTGTCATTTCTTCAGGTCCAAGCTTCGTATCACGTGCTTCGGACTCGAATTCTTCGATGTGAATGGACGTATAAACGTCGTCTTTTACAAGACGTTCGCTCATAATAATCGCATCCTCATAGTTATAGCCGTCCCATGTCATGAAGGCTACTAAAACGTTACGTCCTAGTGCTAGCTCTCCTGAATCCATGGATGGACCGTTACCGAGGATTTCGCCTTTAACGACGCGGTCCCCTTCTGCAACGTTTGGACGTTGGTTATAACATGTTCCTTGGTTGGAACGAACAAATTTACGTAGTGTATATTTATCGATTCCACCTGTTACTTCTTTGCCATCAACCATAGATACGCGGCGCACCCAAATTTCGCGTGCTTCAACGTGTTCTACGATACCGTCATGTTTCGCGGTTACAGCTGCACCGGAATCTTTTGCCGATACGTGTTCCATACCTGTTCCAACAAACGGTGCTTCCGGATGCATTAATGGAACAGCTTGACGCTGCATGTTCGCACCCATTAGGGCACGGTTACTATCATCATTTTCTAGGAACGGGATACAAGCTGTTGCGACGGACACAACTTGTTTTGGCGATACGTCCATATAATCGACGCGTTCTTTATCCACAGCAAGGTTTTCAGAACGGAATCGAGCCATAACTTCTTCTTCCGTAAATGCACCTTTTTCGTCTAACTTGGAGTTCGCTTGCGCAACCACGTAGTTATCCTCTTCATCTGCTGTTAAATAATCGATTGTGTCGGTTACTTGGTTCGTTTCAGGGTCAACACGACGATATGGTGTTTCGATGAACCCGAAGCGATTGACTTTCGCATAAGAAGAAAGGGAGTTAATCAAACCGATGTTTGGTCCCTCTGGCGTTTCAATTGGACACATACGACCGTAGTGAGAATAGTGAACGTCACGCACTTCATAGCCGGCACGTTCACGCGTCAAACCACCAGGACCTAAGGCAGATAGACGGCGCTTATGCGTAAGTTCGCCAAGTGGATTTGTTTGATCCATGAATTGCGACAATTGTGAACTACCAAAGAATTCTTTAATAGAAGCGACAACTGGGCGAATGTTAATTAATTGTTGTGGTGTGATGGTTGTCATATCTTGGATAGACATACGTTCACGAACCACACGTTCCATACGGGATAAACCGATACGGAATTGGTTTTGAAGCAGTTCACCGACTGAACGTAGGCGGCGGTTACCTAAATGGTCAATGTCATCTGTATCGCCAACGCCGTGCAGAAGGTTGAAGAAATAACTGATGGAAGACACGATATCAGATGGCGTAATGTGTTTTACATTTTCATCGATATACGCATTTCCAATGATGTTGATTTCTTTTTCTTCATCGTCAGGTGCATAAATTTTAATAGATTGAACAACTACATTGTCTTCTAATACGCCATCAGTTGGACGCAGTGTACGGAAGCCAACGCCGTTTTCAAGATTAGGAATAATCGTATCTAGTTTGCGGCGATCTAAAATGTCGCCTTTTGAAGCGATAATCTCACCTGTTTCAGGGTCCACTAACGTTTCAGCTAAAACTTGGTTGAATAACCGGTTTTTAAGGTGTAGTTTTTTGTTGATTTTATAACGTCCAACGCTAGCTAAATCGTAACGCTTAGGATCGAAAAAGCGAGACACTAGTAAGCTTCTTGCGTTTTCTACAGTAGGAGGTTCTCCTGGACGTAAACGTTCGTAAATTTCGAGTAACGCTTTATCTGCGTTGTCCGTGTTGTCTTTTTCTAGGGTGTTGCGAAGATAGTCGTTATCTCCGATTAAATCTAAAATTTCTTGGTCGGAACCAAATCCGAGTGCACGGAGTAAAACGGTAACAGGCAATTTACGTGTGCGGTCGATACGCACGTGCACAACGTCTTTTGCGTCTGTTTCATATTCTAACCAAGCGCCGCGGTTTGGGATAACGGTTGAACCGAAACCTTTTTTACCGTTTTTGTCTAGTTTGTCATTGAAGTATACACCTGGGGAACGAACGAGTTGTGAAACGATAACACGCTCTGCTCCGTTGATGATAAATGTTCCCATTTCTGTCATCAGCGGGAAATCACCCATGAAAACTTCTTGGTCTTTTACTTCGCCTGTTTCTTTGTTGATTAGGCGTAGTTTAACGCGTAAGGGTGCTGCGTAGTTTGCATCACGATTTTTGGATTCTTCTACCGAATATTTCGGCTCTCCTAAATCGTAATCGATAAATTCTAGCGATAGGTTGCCTGCGAAATCCTCAATTGGAGAAATATCGCGGAACATCTCACGGAGTCCTTCATCTAAGAACCACTGGTAAGACGCTGTTTGAATTTCGATTAAGTTTGGTAATTCTAATACCTCACTAATCCGAGCAAAACTTCTACGTTTACGGTGTCTGCCGTATTGTACATCATGTCCTGACAAACTCTTCACCCCTCAATTTTTTTAAAATTTATAAGCACATTCAAAATGGTTGTCATTCGCACAAATGGTGGAACCCCCCGCACCCGGAATTTAAGACGCTAAGAGCTTTTTTTACACGTGTAAAAATCACTCGCTTAAATACCGTTCATCAAAAGCTTCCTGCCACTTTTCAGCCGGCTTAAATACCAGCAAAAGGACAACTTTGAATGGAACTTTAAAAGAAAATTCTATGCTGTTTTAGACAAAAAGAAAGCGGATTTCATTCGGCAAAGAGACTTTTTTAAAAAAAGTTTCATAATAAATCAAATTTGACCTATTTGCTTGAAAACCACGACCATGTCCATTATGCTACCAAAACAATGGAAACGCTTCATTTCACTAGCTTTTTACATAAAAATGAGCGCACCAAAAAACAGTATAGATTCTTTTGGCATTTAACTATAATACAACATCTGGCGTACATTGTCAAGAGTCGCAGATGATGTATGACGTAGCAAAAAAAAGCGATTCACATTTAATCGCTTTTTACTTATTTTCAAGTCGATCGCCGACAACTGAATCTACACTACAACGCGCCCACTTCGAAAGTGATTCAATAAAAACTTTTAACTTTTCTGGTTCAAAATGCGCAACTACCATAAAGCAAGCATGTCCGCTTACTTTATAAAATTCTTCAATTTCCTCATATTCCATAATTTTTTGTTCGACCTCTTTAAAACGATTATCTTCCATAAATACGCGAATAAACTGTTTGTTACTGTAATAAACTTTTATGGTGTAACTGCCTATGATACCTGCATCTTTCAAATTCAATATTCGTTTGCCAACTGCTTGACCTGTTAGGTGCACTTCATTTCCAATTTCCTTATTTGTTAACTGTGCGTCTTTTTTTAATAGCTTTATGATTTCTTGGTCGAGTTCATCCATTTTAAAGTCCTTTCACGATGAAAACATTGCATCGTTTATTTTTTCATGAGGCTATATAATTATTAGGGGATATTCTATATACTTAAATATAGCAAAACTACATAGGAGGATTTCAGATGAATTACCAATATTATACTACAAAAGAACAATTGAATGCAGCCATACCAATCGTGCGTGCTTTATCACAAAATTTAGTGGAAAAGAATACCATTGAATTGAAAAATATTCTTACAAAATGGATTTCCGAAATTGATTTATGCTACAATGATTCACTTTTTTTAAATAGGTTAATTTTAGACATTTCGAATTGCTTAATTGTACACCGCATCTCCTTATCAAAAGAAAATTCAGCGCTTTTAAAAAAACTTAACGCTTGCTTATTAGCGAAGTAAATTGACAGGCCGTTAATAAACGCTAAACTTAAGCAAAACAAAACATACCACGCACAATCAGACTGAAGGCTGGGAAGTATTTCCCAGCCTCTAATGTGCGTTTTAAATTAATTTTATAGTCACGATTTCTGCAGGTTTTAGTTCATTCGGTAGCGGATTTTGGCCTTCTTCAAGGAGGTTCGTACGGTAGCTGCTACGCGCACCTGCTTTAATTTCAAGTGGCTCTTTAGATGTTTTTAAGTTGTAGCCGCGGAGGATTATGGCGTCTTCCGTTTGTGCTTTTTTGAGTGCGGTCATTAGGAAAGCGTCGTTGTTCGCTTTGAGGAATGCTTTTGTAGCGGGGATTTCGCCACGATGCACATTGGTTTGTTCGGCGGTAAACGGCACTTGGAATTGTTTCGCTTGATGGAATGTTTTTTCGCGCTCCCCGTCGCCGTGCAACATGAGACCATAGCGGAAAACATGTTCACCGAGGCACTGCGCTTCTGGCGTTGGGAAGTAGCCCCAGTCACCCATTTCGCCGACAGAACGGAACAGCGTGAGCGCGATGGTGTTATTTGCGAGCACTTCGTATTCATTTAAGCCCATGTTTGCAATCGTCATTCCGCCAGCTTCGTCTTCCATGTGCACAAAGGCATGTTGGTGATTCGGATTCGTCGGATTTTCCCACGTTTCTGGCATTTTGTTTTGCCGCGTCACCACTTCGTAAATGCTGTCTGCTTGATGGACGTTAGTTTCAAAGCTTGTTGGGAATAAAACGCGCAACCTGTGATCTTTGATGTCGTTATTCACGGTCGTTTCAAATTGCACGAGCGAATTGTTTTTCTCTAAAACAACACGAGTCGTGATGACCATTTTTTTCATTTTCTTGGAGCGTTTAGCTTTGCGCAGTTTAAATTCGAGCACCATTTTTTGTTCCTTGTCAAGGAGTTCGTCCGCGGATTCAGGGACAAGCATTTCATGGCGGATTTCAATTTCCCCTACATTCGGCGTATTTCGAATAACCCGAACTTCAGCTGGGCTTTCATGCGAGTAGTAGCGCGAAACCCCGGTCGGCTCAAAGAAAATATATTCGTTCCCAATATCTCCCGTTTCCTCAAAAGAAAGAAGGTTTTCGTGAATGCGACCAGTCGGCTTGTGCGTGATTGTAAGCTGCCCGTTTTCGTTCACATCAACACGGACAGTAGCATTTTCAAGCGTATGCGTCCCCTTCACCAGATTTTCAGAACCGGCAGTCGGCGCTTTTTGTACAAGACCGAAAACCTCGTGGCTATACGCCGGCATGTCGACCAAGAATAGCTCAACCGTGATGTAGCGCGCGATATAAGGGACTCTAAAAGCATCTTTAGGTAAATCGAAGCCAAATCGTACTTCTTGCGATAGAAGCTCAAACGGAATTTGATTGCCGCGAATGTCCACAACAGAAACTTCAGGAACAGGCTTACTGGAAAGTTTATCGTAGAGCGTATCGTGTTTATTGCCTGCAAAAAGCATTCTTTCCCACTCGAGTTCAATCGTAACGGAGCCCGTCTTTTGGAAAGATGTCGTATTCCAAACAACGAACGGTTTCGCGTCAGCGTCAAAAGCACTCGTGTCAATTTTTTTAGCGAGAAATGCTGCTGCCTCACTAGCCACGTATTTGCCGACTTCATTTGCCGTTTCAAAACGTGTGACCATTCCGCGGTGAACCGAATCTACGCTACAGCCGCAAATGCTATCATGCGGGTGGTTTTGCATGAGCGTTTTCCACGCATAGTTGAGTTTGTCCGTTGGATATGCGAAACCTTCCGCGAACGCCATTGTTGCAAGCGGTTCGGCGATATTTTCTAGCTGGCAGCTCACTTCCGTATTTTGCTGTTTCAAGTAGACGCGCGATGATGCCGTATTTGCGAGCGTGTACCAACCATCTGATTCTTGGCTTGTAAGTTCACCTTCAATGACGCTCATATCAGCAGGCAAGTCTGCTTTTAGTGCATTTAAATACGTATCAAAGCCAGCGTGAATAAATTCAATATCCGGATACAATTCATTGGCCACGCGAATTGCTTCTGTAATGTCCTTTTGAACTGGTTGGTGGTCGCAGCCATTCATCATGAGCAAATGATCCGTTGCGGCATATTGTTCGGCATCGCGCAATTTTTGCTCCCAAAACGCTTTCGCTGCCGTTTTGTCTGTTGGGATTTCATTCCCGTTGCTGTACCAGTTGGCGAACAGCACGCCTAAAATGCGACTACCGTCAGGCCCGTCCCACCACATTTCCGAAAACTGCGAGGAATATTTTTCATCATTAATTACAACATTATTAAAACCAGTCGGCTTGACTCCTCGGCCAAAAGCGGCAACGTCCAAATTTGCTTCTTTCATCAATTGCGGCGTTTGCCCCATGTTTCCAAACGTGTCAGGGAAGTAGCCGAGCTTAACGGGCGTGCCCCATTTTTTACTTTCTTGCATACCAATTAGCATGTTGCGCACATTTGATTCGCTGCTCGTTAAAAAGGCATCTTGCAAAATGTAAAACGGACCAATTTTTAGTTTGCCAGCTTCAATGGCTTTCCGAACGGCCGCTTCTTTTTCTGGGCGCACTTGTAAATAGTCGTCTAAAATAATCGTTTGCCCGTCTAGATGGAAACTTTCAAATTCCGGGTCGGTTTCAAACAATTCGAGCAAGTCGTCCATCAATTCAATTAGCCGCATGTGGTGCGCTTCATACGGAATATACCATTCTCTATCCCAGTGACTATGCGAAACAATATAAACTTTTTTCACGTTTTCTCCTCCTATTTTTCGACTCGAATATCAAAATAATCCATCACAAGCTCACAAAACATCATATTGGCCCAAGAAAACCATTCGCGCGTATAGGCAAACGGATTGTTCACATCAAAACCTTCGTGCATTAAATTCGTCCCGCCGTCGCAATCGACAAGCAAGTTCAAAATACGTTCCTTCTCCGACTTGTCATCAGTCGTCATGCCCTCCATCGCAAGTGCAATTGGCCAAATGTAATCGGGCGGCGTATGCGAACTGCCAATCCCTCTCGCAAACTCTCCTTTATAAAAATAAGGGTTTTCCTCACTTAGTAACACTTTTCTCGTTGCGAGATATGTTTCATCGTTTGGCGACACATAACCTAAGTACGGCGCCGAAAGTAGGCTTGGCACGTTTGAATCGTCCATCACACTCACACCGCCGCGACCGTCCACCTCGTACGCAAAAATCGTTTCGCCAGCTTGTGATTTTGTTTTCCCGTACGTTTCAATTCCGTCTTGAATTGCTCCGCGGAGCGCCTGAATTCGCTTCACTAACGATGCATCATCCGCAATCTCACTGTAAATTTCCTCCAAATAACCAAGCACGACGACCGCAAACATATTCGAAGGCACTAAATAGCCAAATTTACAAGCATCATCGCTCGGTCTAAAACCTGACCAAGTCATCCCTGTGTAGCCAACCTTTGTCCCTTTCCCGTCTTCTGGCAGCGTATCCTCTATACGCCAAGTATCACGCGTAAACGTATAAGGAGAATCTTCATGTTTTTGTTCAACTTCCCACACGGTTAAAATGTTCTTCACCGCCTGATGGAACGTTTCATTAAATTGCTCCGTTTCGCCCGTTGCTTTATAAAGTAAATAACTAAGTTGAACGGGGTAACAAAGCGAATCAATTTCATATTTTCGTTCCCAAATCCACGGGTTCATTTCTGTATTATCCGTTTGATGCCCTGCGCCATTTGCTTCCTCATTGAATGCGTTTGCATAAGGATCTAAACAGATGAACTGCATTTGACGCTCTACTAAGCCACGAATCATCGTTTTTATTTCTGGATCTTCTTTTGCAAGTACAAGATACGGTCTGACTTGTGCGGTTGAATCGCGCAACCACATCGCTGGAATGTCACCAGTAAGTAAAAATGTTGTATCATCTGGCAAACGCTTGACGGTTGTGAGTAATGTATTGGCAAAGCACGCATTGAAATTTTTCGCCCAGTTAGCGTGTGTTTCGCCGCATTTCTCCGTAATTATTTTCATAAACTTTTCTACTGAAACAGGAACCTCTTGATATGTCATTTAAAACACTCCTAAAATTTGATATATCTTTTTAACTTTAAATACAGTATAATGATGTTAGCATGAATTGTCTAGTGTTTTTTCATTTTATTTTCTTTCAAATCGCAAATTTGGTATAGTAGGTATATTAAATGATATATCAAAGGAGACAATTTGAATGGTTAAAAAACCACTTTACCAGCAAATTAGCGAACAGCTTGAACGTCAAATTATGTCGGGTGAGTTGCAAGTTGGCGCACAATTGCCGACAGAACATGCCCTAGCCGCCTCACATCAGACGAGCCGCATTACATCAAAGCGTGCTTTATCTGAACTGGAAAACAAAGGTTTGGTGGAGCGAATTCGCGGCAAGGGAACCTTTGTCAAAGCGCGTTCCATTTCAAAAGCGGTTACTTCCATGAAACAAGTCCTTTTTATTTTGCCTTTTCCTGGCCAACACGATCTTGGCAATTTTACAGCTCTAATGCTGCCGTATTTAGCGGAAAAAGGGTACCATGTGCACATTCAAGATGAAAGTTTCCTAACTCAAACGCATTTTTTCCAGTTGATTGAACAATACGACGGGATGATTTACTATCCGGAAACAGGAAACTCAAACTTGGATATTCTTTATCAGTTGCACTTTCAAGGTTTCCCGGTTGTTTTACTCGACAAAAAAATGGAGGGTATCCCGTTTCCGTATGTAACGGCGGACAATTTCAGTGGCGGATATATGGCGGCTCATTTACTCCTATCAAAAGGCCATACGAAAATCGCCTTTTTAAACAGTAGAACGATCCAAGAAACTTCCACTGTTCGCGAGCGTTACATGGGCTATTTGCGGGCTTTGTTCGAGGCGGGGATTTCGTTTCATGCGCTTGAAACGAATGTGCACTCGGAAGAGGCGTATGCTGGGATTGCGGAAAAGTTTGTTGCGGACGACGTGACGGCGATTGTGGCGGAAAATGACTTGATGGCTATTCAATTTATGAAGCAAGCGAAGAAAATGGGGATTCGTATCCCTCAAGATTTGGCGGTTATTGGCTTTGATAATATTCAAGCCGCGGAATTTGTTGAGCCCTCGCTCACGACGATTTCACAAAATTTTGAAGAGATGGGGCGCGCGGCCGCAATCAGTTTGCAAAAACAAATTCAAAAAAAAGACGTGGAAAACGCAATCATTCCCGTTTCTTTAATTGAAAGGGAGTCAAGCGGGGCACGTTAGAATCGGAGGAAATTATGGACGTTACACAAATCGACACGAGGCATGGCACAAATAATCAGCACAGTTATTCAAATGGAAATACGCTTCCCTATACTTCTGTGCCACGAGGAATGAATTATTTTGTGCCGCAGACGACAAACAATAACGGAAGTTGGTTTTTCCATCCAAACGACCACACATTCCAAGGCTTTCGGTTAACACACCAACCAAGCCCGTGGATGGGCGACTTTTCTCACTTTTTGCTCACCCCGATTTCTGGGAAGTTGGCAAATTATGACTTATATTTCGCCCAAAGCTCTTATCGGCCGAATGAAGCCGTTTTCAGCCCGCATTATTTAAAAATCAAACAACTCCGCTATCAAATTACAAGCGAACTCACACCGAGCACTTACGGCGCAAAAATACGCCTTTCTTATACGAAAGACGAACAACACGGCTTGCTTTTTTCTGCTGAAAATATCAGTTATATTGAGGTGGACGAACGGCAAAACCGCGTTTTTGGTTACGTGCAGAATTTTGCTGGCTGCGCGGATCCAGAATTCAAAATGCACTTCGTCTTGACGGCTGACCGCCCATTTGATTTTTCGAACACGGGCTTCCCTGTAGACGGAAAAATCATTTCAAAAGCGGCACAAAAAGCAGAAAATCAATTTTTCCAAATTGGGTTTGACGGCTCGGCACCTAAAACGGTGGAAATCAGTTTGGCGACAAGCTTCATCAGCCCTGAACAAGCGAGTCTCAATTTAAAACGGCAAGCGGATTATGATTTTGAGGCGACCAAAACGAGGGCGGCCGCGAAGTGGAACGCCTATTTGAGCAAAATTCAAGTAAGCGATTCAGATAAAGCGAAAGTCGCCACATTTTATCATTGCCTTTACCGGACGGCGCTTTTCCCGCAGCGCTTTTATGAATATGATGCAAATCAAAATGCGATTCATTATGACACGACTGCACGGCGCGTTGCAAATGGTAGATTATATACGAATAATGGATTTTGGGATACTTACAAAACGGTGTTCCCACTTTATTCGCTTTTAATTCCAGATGAATACGAAAAAATGCTTGGCGGCTTTTTAAATAGCTACCGCGAAACGGGCTATCTGCCAAAATGGCTGTCGCCTGACGAACGCGGCCTCATGCCCGGCACACTCATTGACGCGGTCATCGCGGACGCTGCTGTAAAAGGCATCGGCACAAATTTAATGCCCGAGTTTCAAGACGCGATGCTAAAAGCAGCCACGACACAGTCCGACAAAGAAAACTACGGTCGCCGCGGCGCACTGGACTACAACCGTCTTGGCTACGTCCCCTTGAACTACCATGAAAGCGTCAACCACACACTCGACTACGCCTACAGCGATTTTTGCATTTCCGCCGTCGCGAAGACACTAGGAAACACAGCGCTCGAAGCCGAATACGAGGAACGCTCGAAAAACTACCTGCATATTTTCGACCCAAAGACGGGTTTTATGCGCGCCAAAGACGAAAACGGAAATTTCCAAACCCCTTTCAACCCTTTTTCTTGGGGGAAAGACTACGCCGAGGGTAGCGCATGGCAGACTAGTTTCGCGGTTTTCCACGATTTTGCTGGCCTAAATGAAGCGTACGGCGAAGGTGGATTTTTGCGTAAGCTGACCGAGCTCGCGAACACACCACCAAAATTCGATGTAGATGGCTACGGCTACGAGATCCACGAAATGAGCGAGATGGCGATGATTGACTTCGGTCAAATTGCGCTGTCCAACCAGCCTAGTTTCCATTTACCCTATTTGTTCACCTACGCGAAAAAACCCGCTTATACGCAGGTTCTAATCAAGCAAGCGGTGAATCAATTTTATGACGCGGGCATAAACGGCTATCCTGGCGACGAGGACAACGGTAGCATGTCCGGCTGGTACATTTTCAGTACGCTCGGTTTCTATCCGGTGACACCCGGTTCAGGGGAATACGTCTTCGGAATTCCCGCTTTCGAAAACGTGCGCATTGACCTGCCAAACGGCAAAACCCTAACGTTAGATACGGCGAACAATTCGCCTGCGCATCAATTCGTCACCGCCAGAACGCGCGACAATAAACCCTTAAAATCGCAATTCATCACCCACAGCGACCTAATCCGCGGCGGCAATCTAACCACCACATTAGGCCTTGTACCAGAAGAACGTGAGATTTCAGAGGAAGAATTGCCGTTTTCGATTTCGTCGGCACAAAAAAGTATTTTAAAATTCCAAGAGCTTGCGACTACACATTCGGAAACTTGTTAGCGATGTAGGCATAAAAACTGAGAAACATTTCCTGTGTTGGGAGGTGTTTCTCGGTTTTTACTAGTTAAAGAAAATGACTGTTAGTTTTCGCATCAACTTATAAAATCCCAAAATCTGTTTTTTGAAAATCTGTCATCCTCCACTGTAAATAATCATCCAAAATACTAAGATTTTCATTGATAGAAGTCTCATCAAAATTTATTGGTAAATTTTCTCCGTTTTCTATTACTGAGATTAGTGGAGTCATTTTTCCAATTGCTATATCCACACTAAAAACCCCACCTTTCCCAATATCGGTTAAACTAAATTGAAGCCAAAAACTCCTATATATCAAACATTCAATAAAAATTTCCTAATTTTCTTTAGTTTCTACATAAGAATTTGATACAGTGCTAGAAAAATGTTCTTCTATCAGTCTTGTCAATTTTTTTATATTCTCAACCATATCATTTGTAAGCATACCACTTATCTCCTTGCTTTTTATATACTCTATTTCCTGCTTATAAAAACCTGTATAGGTTACACTTTCTGGAGAAGGAAGGACTTTTAACTGTCTTAGATAACATTTTTGAGAATTATTTGGATGAGATTAATTCAGATGAATAGAATTCCGTCAATTTAGCCCCCTTTCTCAATTCGTCTTACCATTCCCCTAGATGAAAACTTTCACTATCAATTTTAATTTCTTTCATACCGCACCGGAAGTTATAATAAAAAAATGTCACTTGTAAAGGTCTGCTTCGCACCACTAACATGGTAAGGACCTTGAAAACTGGCATTCGTTTATTGTTTTGGATAGTCAACATGATGTAAGAATAATCATGCAAATTTCTTTGCTATTCTTAATATTTATTATGCGTCTAGTTGCTGTTCTACTAAGCTCAATAAGAAATCCCCAAAATCCTCTGCAATTACTTCCATAATTTCATATTCTTTTCCAGTGTACATGCACATTATTATTCTAGGTTCTCCCTCTGCATTTTTATTGGAGAAATCTAGATATGCCATATTACCATCTTCATAATTATAAACTGGAATCCAATTAAATGGTAAATTATACTCTTCTCTATCATTTAATGTATATGCAACCGAGTTACCTTCTAAAATTCCCGAATCATCCTCTGGGTCAATTCCAAATATCTCTGTACCAAAAAATGATAAATACCCAAACTTTTCATAAAACTCCAAACATTGTTTTGAAAATTTTATACCTAACATTTCTTCGGATCTCAAAATTTCTTCTTGTGATTTCCCACCAACGGTGGTATAAAACTTGCATTTTGGTGCTAGTGACATTGCCTTTTCAAAATTTTGATAACTCATTTGAGACCTCCTTGATTATTCTAAATTATTTCCTCGCCATTTCCAATAGTCTTTTCTCCAACTGTTAAAAGCATTTCTGTCTATTTGAGATGGACTTTGACCTGTATTTGAATGCAAGTCAGCATAATTCTGTTGATGTTCAGTTGCAGTAATCTCCATTACCGGTCCATCATCTGTCTGGTCTATATGATGAATATTAACCGACTTTCCGTCCTTTCCTATTGGAGCTAAGCCTTGCTCCATTCTTTGTGTATTAGTTCTACCTAGCTTATCTGTTAGATTAGGATCAAACGTATCATTATCTATTGTAACACGTTTCCCACTAACCTCAACCGTTTTCTTAGCTCCACCAAGCCCCTTATACGTCATACTCCCACGAACAGCCGCCAAACTTAAACCAACGCCAGATATCGCTCCCATCACGCCTGCTTCGGAGAGCTTACCTTCTAAGTCCTCCACATACGCAGAAGCTTGTAAGATGCTCCCTGCCGCGCCTGAATACACTTTTCCGTCCATGTAATACGTCTTATCTTGCCAGGCTTTCATGATTTTCTCGTTTAACTCTTCTAACGTTAG
>NZ_FYBS01000019.1:0-33742 GCF_900186185.1 Listeria sp. ILCC797 | reverse complement strand
AAAGTAGTGTTGAGTCTGTGCTCCTGATGATGTTTCTTCACAAGAAAAAGTGATCACGCGATGCGCATTAGTCTGCTGGTTTTTTTGATGAGTAAGAATGTTATATACGGAGGCTCTGCCTCTCTCGTGAGTTCGCAGATATGTTGAAGAGACAGATGCATATGTATAAAATTTATACACGAATCAAACGCCCTCATCATTATATAATGATGAGGGCGTTTGATTCGTGTATAAATTTTATACATATGCACCACTTTTTGTTTTAATGTATTATTTTTATACACGATTTAAATTCGTATATATTTACACTTTTATATTTTTTTCATTTTCCAATTTATAAAAAAATAGATTTCAAACACCTAAAAAGCTTGACAAATTTAATAAATAAGCTGTTTTCTTTCAAAATAGATTAGATTTTAATACATTCAGAAAAATAACCCTTTCTACACAACAAGAATATAATGGAATAAAGCGAATATAGGTTTATTTAAACTGTATTCGTTTGAAATATATTGTTTTTTTAGTTAAACAACGTATAAATTATACTTATCTTTTTAAAGATTTATTCCAAAAATTAAAGCGCATAGTTTATTTTAAGCTATGCGCTTTAATAATATTTATAAACCCTTAATTATTATAAAAAACAAGTGATTTCTCGCAAAAAAATAACGATTACAGGTTATAAAAACCTACAATCGTTATATATTAGGTATTTTCGCGTGTGTAGGGGTTACAGGCACATAATCACATGCACCGTCAAACTCTATGTGTTGCCATCGTAGCCCCGTAATTTGCCAATACTTACCGTTAAAAATATTAATAGACTCGTTACAATTAGATATTAATTCTCTGGAACGATTTGCAAATGCCTTTTTCCCCCTATCATTACCTACATCATGGATAATAATACGAACAGTTCGCATAGGTGAAGCGAATATACCCATTTTGTACCTAGCATCTAACCTTGCAACTACTTCGCGTATTTGAGCGTGTAAATTGCTAATATCTTCATCGTTGTAACTTTCTGGTAGTTCTTTCATTTCTGGAACATCAATATCTAACTTTCTTTTCCAATCATTTATATTTTTGATTGCTTCAGAGAAAGTAGCGTGATCTATTTCTTTTGTTTTACGCGCAGAGGTTAAAATATTCTGTGCTCGTTCTGTATAATTAACGCAGTTTTTATATTGTTCCATCTCACTTTCTAGCTTTAGAACATTCTTTTTATGTTTTTTTAGGAGCTCATTAATTTGCGCCTCTGCTTCACCATGACTATTACTTAAGTATACATCGTAATTCAACATAGCTTTCTTAGCACTTGCTAGATCGTTCTCCCATACTTTTGTTTTAGCTTTTTCAAGATCATTTTCCACCTCCTCTTGTTCATTCAAGTTACCTTGTATTCTTTTTATTCTGATTTTCATTTCTTCGCGCATAGGTTCAACTACATCTTTCACCCTCCTATCACGCAATCTAAACCATGATACAACTGGATCGCCTTTTCCTTTTTCATTAGAAAGCTGTTGAACCAAATTATTTAGTTCAATCATATCATTTCTGTATCCGTATGCATTTTGATAAATTTTATCAAACATTCCCATTAGTCGATGTCCTCCTTTCCAATGTTTTTTATAATGATTGTTAAACTTTCTTCTTCCTCTGTATCAACACGTAATTTTATCTGCTCTGTGTGGCAGATTCTACTATCATCAATTTTTTGTTTATATTTTTTAATCATTTTTCCATCTTGATCAAAAAGCAATTCACCTTTTTTGTTTGTTTTATAACCATCTTCAATAAGGTTTATGTTGCTTTCAAACAAACTATCTGTTACAGCTTTGAATAGATTGTCTATATCTGGTCGTAGTGCATAAAACGGGTTATATCCTTTGCCTTTAAATCGGAATATCAATTTAACTGATAGACCATAAATGATTTTTTTGCGATCAAACAGTTCTTGTAAATTTGGATCGTTTTCATACTGGTTAAAAAACTGTATTAGTTCACTTTTATATTCACGGTACGATTGAGGCATATACATGTAAAATGTCTTATTCCCCTCATTGAACCTAGCCCGCGCACGTTCTGCAGGCTTAGGTCTCCCTATCTTGGTTACTTTGAACATTACGCATCAACCTTCTTAATTAATTTTTTAGCCCTTTCTTTTTCCTTTTTTGTTTCTTTTTTCTGTTCTTTCTTTGCTTCCTCTTTTGGATTTGATTTCTTTAAATCTTCGTTAAATACAGCGATTAATTTATTCACTGTTCCTAATTTGAATTCATCGAATGGACGTTCTGGATTCTTTTTTAGCGCATTATTGATACTCATTCTAGCTATGCCTAGTTCCGCGGCTAAGTCTACTAACTTTATTGTTCTTCTTTCTCCGTCAATCCATCTTTTTAATCTGTCTACTTGGTTACTTGTTAAAAATCCATTAGGAGCAAATTGCTCCATTTTTATTTTTCTCTCGCTCATTTCCAACACCTCTTAATCCGTATTTTCTTCATGTATATATTTTATACATAAAACAGTAAAATGTCAAGTATCTTTTCATATATAGTTAGGTTTGTTTTTATAATGCCTTTAACCATAATAAAACCGCCATTTTTAAGAATGGCGGTTTTATTTAAATATCGTCCGATGTCGTAGCTTTAAATTTACTTAATAGCGGATCGCTTTCTTTCTCTTGATTTGTCTTGTTTGTTCTTTTTGTGTTTTCCGATTTTCTTGGCACTACATTACTAGATATTGTGCTATCCACTTCATCCGAATTCTCTATATAGTATAAAAGAGCTTTTCTTAGCACGTAGCTATAGCTTCGCCCATTTTCTTTTTCACTATCTAAAAAATTTAAACACTTTACATCTTCTGGTTTATTTTCGTTAAATCTTACTAGCCGTGGTTGTCCTTGCTGCTTAGCCATATAATCGCCTCCATTTTTCATTATTTAGTTACATACATACCGTATTTATAAAATCCGTAAGCATTAGAGTACTCTTTATTCTCGGAAAACAATACATGATCTAACGAATTGTGAATCAGCTCTTTATTAATAATGCTACTACCGCCACCCGTGAAAATAACTACATCGAATTGATCCATGTCTTTATAGACAGACACAACTTTCTGTATAATTTCTTCTGTGTAACGGTCAATATTATATTGTATAACTTCTGTCATGCTAATACTTTCATTCACAGTTGGTGAGTAAATAAATTCTTCTGCTTCTTTTCCATCGCGTATAATTCCTTCTATCTCGTAAATATCTGGCTTTATATCTCCGTCATAATCCGAGTTGATACTTCCTAAAAGCTTGTGAACGCCTGATTTTTCTTGCTTTCTATTAATTGTATCGAATTCAAAATGATTAATAGAATCAAGTAGTACCGTTCCGCCTCCAATATCAACTAATGCAATATTTTGCGTAATCATATCTTTATTCCTTATGTCCGCTGCATCGTCCAGAACTAAATCATAGATGGTTCCCATTGGTTGCGGTAATAAGTGAGTCCGAACAACAAACGTATTAATTGTTTGATCGTTAATAATAGCTGAATGCTGCCTTGCTTTCTTTTTTTCAGGGTTTAAGTACCTCACAATAGTTTTCTTAATCTCATCTTTTGTGAAATCTTCTGTCGGAACACCTATGACCACTTCTACTTCAGGTGTTTCCCCTTCAAAATCCAAGCTTAATTTTGCTAATGAATATTCAATCAATTTTTCAAAAAATGCATTGGTATATCTAGATTTGCCAAAAGCGATAGTCTCACGCATATCACTATTTTTCCCTAGTTTATCTATGCCCTCACCTATTTTAAAACTATCTTTTTCATTCAACATTTGGAACGTATCAATACCACTATTCACTTTTAATGCTTCTGTTGCTAAATCTAGCCCGCTTTTTCTCTCAAGTAGTAAACGCGATGGGAAACGATATTCTCCGCGAGAACTTTTTAACTTTACTTGCTTGTTTCCTAAGTCAATTGCGAAAATTTCTCTCATTTTTTTCACTCCTATTTTTTGTTTTTCTCTTTCTTTTTAACATATGAATACAATTATATAACAAAAGAGTATACTTGTATACTAAAAACATTCTAAAAAGAATAAATGTATTTATTTTAGTTATGTTTGTATTTGTAAAATATAACTAAAAAGAATCTATATATACTTTTTAGTTCAATCCAGAATACAAAAAGCACCTTTTTATTTTTTGTTTAGTTAGGAGTTGCGTAATGTGAAATTATATTGTATTATGATAGCAATTTCATAGGAACGGAAAAAGAGCTTATGACAGGAGTGAGGTTTAGGCGCCTCACGTCACTAGCTCTAACTGATGAACACCTACCACTTCATCAAACGCACGTCGGGCAAGCACCCCGAACATGCTTTAGGCTTGTCATAAGCTCTTACTTCTTTGTAGTATAAGAGATTATAACAAGCTCGTCAACGTCAAAACATCTATGCTTTTTTTTGCATATAGTTTTTTACGTTCAAAAAGCAGCTAATTGAGGTGGGGTAAAACGCTTTCATTTAGTTGCTTTTTTTTGCGTTCTTATAACTATTTAGCTAAGGGAGTTAGATACATATGGGTTTAGAAATTTTAAAAAAATATAGCACGTTTGCATCGAAAACAGATTTAATGGACTCTATAGAAAGACATATCAAACATAACAATTTTAACAGCACAACGATTCATGTACTGCAATATCTGACTGCATGCGCTACACGTTATGATGGCGCTTGTACTGTCTTACGTCAATCTGTAGCGGATAAGTTAAACATCTCTATTTCTACCGTTGCACGTTGTTACATGAATTTACGTGCTGCTGAAGTTATCTCTACACATGCCACGCGCAGAAAAAATACACGTGGTGGATCTGGTGCGAATATCATTCAAATATTGCCTTTTAAAACGCCAGATGAGTCACCACATAAAGGAGATAATAACCGTATAAACTCAAGCACAGCAACCGATAACGCAGATGCAGAAACGAACGTAACTTATATTAATAATTTAAACATTAATACATTATTAGATACTCACACTACTGCATCGTGGCAACAAAATTTTGTACTCTCACGCGAAAATACAGGACTCACAGAAAAAACGTTAGATTTTTTAACTCTTTTTGCGAAATCTGCTAAAGAAGCTGGTAATCTTGTAGGCATGTTATACCGTTGTAAAAAAGAAGTCGCGAATAAACGCAATGCCTTGCTGTTACTGGAAGACATGGACAGCGCTATTTATCATACCTTGCGACGCGTCTATGCGACTTATAAAGTTAGTAATATTCGAAACGTGACGAACTACTTGTACACGGCGCTTTCGAATCTATTCCACGAACAAGTCAATAAAAAAATAGAGATTGCACGAACGACACACGTTCAACGCTTTGCGCAATTATTCAACATCTAGGGGGAAAAGAAAAATGGTGACTTACAGAAAAAGAAAGACGAAACGCAGCGCGAAGTTGCAACTCATCACAGCACTTGCTACACTGTTAGTGCTTGCTAGCGCTTACATCATCAAAGACAACGGAAGTAACGGGATTATGGCACTCTTCAACCCCAACGCAGCGACTACACAGAATGTTTCTGCTGAGGATAATAAAGACTTGCTTAAATTGCAGTATGACGGCACACATCAAGTCGTGACAGTCAATAACAATAAGCCCGAATTTTCGCCTTCAGAAGTGAAATCTGGTCAGAAGTCAGGACAAACATTCTCACCACTTGATAAATTTAACCGCGCAGGAACTGCCAACGCGGTACTTAGCAAAGAATTGATGCCACACGAAGAAAGAGAGCCTCTTTACGTAGACCCCACAGGTTGGAAAAATAAAAAAATCTCTACGGGGTGGCTCTATAACCGCTCGCATTTGATTGGGTATCAATTGACGGGAGAAAATAACAACTTGAAGAACCTTATAACGGGCACGCGTAGCCTGAACTCGCCTAGCATGCTAGACTATGAAAACCAAGTAGCTGCCTATCTGAAAAATACAGGTAATCAAGTTCGGTATAGGGTAACACCTGTTTTTTTGGGTGATGAACTCGTGGCGCGCGGTGTACACATGGAGGCGCAGAGCATACAGGACAACAAACTACATTTCAATGTTTATATTTTTAATGTTGAAAAAGGCGTTATAATTGATTATAGTGACGGTAGTTCACACGCGGAAAACTAAAAAATATGTCGCATGGAAAGGCAGGGGGGACAATGCGAAAAGATGACATGAAAGTATTTGCTCCAAAACGAATAATTATGATATACTTTCTTTAAGAATAAATTTTTAAGTAATCTACTTCAGAGCATGCGCGAACATGACTCTCGATAACAGGGCACCATGAAAAAGACGGCGGTCATAGTATAATTAATAGATAATCCCCTATAATCAGGCCAGGTAATGGGGGATTATTTCTTTATTTATCGACAATAAAACAAGAAATTGATTAGCTATACTTTATATGCTACAATAATTATGCAAACGTCATGATATTAGTGTGTTTAAAACACAAAACCCCGTCCTACTCTCAATAGGACGGGGTTTCTTTCTGTTCGGCGCAACTCGAACAGGTGGACTAGAGGCAACTAGTTCAATTATCGTCTCTCTTTTCTAGCCAGTAAGAAAATAGTTTAAGTACTATCCCTACAATGATAGGGGCGATAACCAACGTCATGATATTAGCCATTTAAAACACCCCCAAACGAGGCAAGTTGCCAAAATTATTATAGCATTAAAACAACTTTAAAAAGAAGTCCATACACGATTAATTGTGTATGGACTTCTTTTTTAATCACGCTTATTATCGCGGTACACCTCTAATATATTTATTAGAACCCTAAATAAAAAAGCCCCCTTAAAGAGGGCTTTTTTATTTTTTTATTAACTTTTTCACTTCTTCTTCGGTTAAAACTTCATAGGTGCGTGGTCGTCCAGCGTCTTCATTGATTTTACGTTCAATAACAGGACTTGGCGTGAATTTTAAAAAGCGTCTTTCCGACGTTAAAATATGTTGCCCCGTTTTCGGCAACATGGACACGCGAGGGGCGCGGATTTCTGTTTTTAACGTACCAATTCCTTTAAATACAATATCACGATCCTCTTTTAAGCTGTTTTCCATGATTTTAAAAATCGTCTGAACAACTTCCCGCGCTTCTACAACTGTCATATCATGTTTATCTCGCAATGCCGCTTGAAATGTAATTGCTGAAGTTGTACTTTTTTCACTTGGTTTACGCGCCATTTATTAGCATCTCCTTTTTGAATACATATGTCATTACTTACTTGAGAACACTCACCCGCTTATTTTATACAAAAATGTGAGGAAAGTAAAAAAAGTCATTATTTTTAATAATTATATCACAAATAACCGTTGAATTAAATGGTTATTTGTGATATAATAAAAATATAAAGAGAAAGGCAGGTGAGAGAGTGCGGCAAAAAAGAAAATCTAAAATACGTGAAAGATATCGCTATTTATTTGTTATACTAATAATGTTGCTCATTGGTATTTTATTTATCGTTTCTGTTTCGTCAGTGATGCTTTCAATCTCACTTTCAATGAGTGATAATGTGTTTTCACTTCAAGCATTAGGAGATTGGATCATTTCGATAGCATGGCTATTATCTGCCGCGCTCACGATATGGACGATATACCGCAACATCAAAAAAAGAGCACTCGACAGAAAAACCATACCGCTTATTCTTGCTTTTTTTAACCTCGCTATTCTGATTAGCTCCCTGATTCCGCTCTTCATTTTGAATGAACGGGCGACAGTGGAAGGGGTTGAAAAGGTCATGCTCAATACTGAAATTTTTTATTATACGTCCGTTGGCTGCTTGCTACTTACATTTGCTTGTACGATTTATATGCTAAGAAAGCAAATTTCAGAACGATCTAACTGGTATGTATTTATGACCAGTATTCCTTATCTCATGATAGGGTGGGTCATTCAGAGAGGCTACACGGCGTTTCACGACTTTCAACAAGCAGGCAATTATCAAGATACGGCTGCTATGCTAACAGATGTTAGCCAGTATCCTTTTATCCTGAATAAAACATGGTTTACATTTCTAGCCCTTGTGCTTTTCAACTTTATATTAATTTTAGGAGTGAATTTACTTGAATTTATTTGGCATCAAACCGAAGCCTACAGAAAAGGTCGTTCGAGAAAAAAAGCAAAAACGACAAAAGAATAAACTCAACTACAAAGTTCCGCAAGACGTGCGTTTGTTTTACATTATGCCGTTTCTACTTGTGATAGGGGGCTTATTCATTGGAGGGGGGACGTATTTAGTTCATCACAACAACACCGCATATACAGATCGTGTATTAGCCGCCTCGATGGGAAAAGGGGAGCCTTTGCTTAAACGGAACAAACAAACGGAAGGGACGCTAACATTAGGCAATTCCGTATTGAGTAGCGACGGGAAAACCTTAGCTGTTGAAATCAAATACGATGACACTGCTCGTCAGCAACTTTCCGCATTCGGAGACAATTACAAACTATTTATACTTGGGACTAAAGAAAATCCCATGGATAAAGCAGAAGTAAATTATGGCATGTTTGGGACAGATGGTTCAGGCGTTCTCACTATACATGAATCTAATGGTTTCAAAAATAAAGCGTTCAAAGTAATGTTGATTGATAAGGAACAACTTATAGGCGCTGATGAACTAACAAGCGGACGCGCGCTATCTGATGCAGAACTGGAAAAATCTATCGAATCACAACTTGCTGACGCTGATGCCGTGAAAAACGATAGCGAAAACACGCAACAAGACGGGTCAGAGAAATTGCCATCTACATTCATCGTGCGATTAAATGCATTTAGTGCTGAAAAATCGTATCGGAATTGGGCGAACGATCGTGAAATTGTCGAAGATTTATTTGTAGATCGTAATTTAGAAAAAATTGAAAAAGAAAAAAAGGCGCTTGAGAATAAGATTAAAGAAGGGAAGAAATCCCTTGACGAAATGGAAAGGCGACTCAAGAAAAATCCGCAAGACAGCGCCGCAAGCACGCTTAAACAAGATTTGACCACTTCTTTAGAAAATTTACGTACCGCCGTCGATAAGCAAGAAGCAGACTATGAGCGTATTAGTAAGAGCAAAATTGATAAACAAGTGTTAGAACCGAAACAAACTAAAAGTACGTATTACGAAGTCAGAGACATTAACCGTAATGATGATTAAATAAAGGGGAAATCAACAAAATGGAGTTATCCGAACAACAAGTACTAGAGCAAGCGCTAATTCATTATTTGAAACAGCACCCAAACAGCACAGATGATGAACTATTAAGCTTAATCCGCATTGCACGAAACAAGGCGATGCTTGCTAATATACCCGCTTATAAACCGCTTGATATAGCGGATAAAAAAGTAATTGCAACCGAATTCAAAGAAGAGCGGCGTAGAGCGTCAAGAACGATACTGCGCGACGAATCAACAGAAACGTTTACGCGTTAAAAACATGAAAGGCTTGTCATGATTTAAAGCCAGCACAAGCCTTTCGCATTATTACAATACAGGAGGTACGAAAAATGATAACGAACAATAGCAAGGTGGTATTAGATCTACATGAGTCGTCTGTTATCGCTCTCCATCTCTTTATATGGTTTATATCTATAGTGATAATTCTTTGGTTTCTTTTTGGGGTTTTTATTTTTTTTGAGGATATGCGCGAAAAGAAATTAATTCGTTGTTCACGCTTGGAGTGGTTCACGATAGAACAGAATGACATTCTTTCACTCCAATCATCAGATGAAAATGGTAGCGATAATGATAAATTTTATCGTTATGCCTTATCAATTGAACAAGGCATTCAGATTAAGCAAACCAATCAAACTTTTCCTGATATTCCGATATCAAACATTTTCATACATGAAACGGACACGTCAAAGCCTTATTATGCTTATCAAGAAGTAAAGTATACAGACTTTCGAATCAAGCAAAAACCAGAAAAGAAACGACTCATTTTCTTTGTACCGAAAGGCACCGTACAAAACCTATTTCGTGTCACCTGATTGTGATTTTTATTTTCCATTCCATTAACTGAAAAGTATTCTAAAACAAAGGGTGTCACAAAAAGAATTACAAGGTGCTTTAAGGCATTTTTATATCCGCTTATATAAAAATATTAAAGAAAGATAAAAACGCTAAAAAAACGCTCCTATGCCCCTTAAAATTCATTCCAGAAGGAAAGTGATACTATGAGTCAACAATTAATGAATAAAATTATGCAAAAAGAAGAAAAAGTAAAAAAAGCTTTTCGTGCATTCGAAGATCGCCCCATGTTGGATAACGGGATTTATACATCAAACTTACTTCACCTTTTGCGCGAGCTTGCAGACCTTGAACGCCGCTATTATGAACAATACGAAAAAGACAATAGGAGAAAATAAAGCTTAACTAGGGAGTGTTACAGAATGACAAGGAAAAAAACATTTTTCATATGTTTGCTTTACACAATAGGCTTCCCAATTTTATTAATTCACATTGCAGGCGTAAGGATATATGGTAATTTTTATGACACGTATTTTACACTATTACGGGAAGCCAGAATTCAAAAAACAAAAAGAAGGGATTCGATAATATGCAATTAATCACCGTAGACGAACAAGAAAATTGGGATACACTGATGCACGAGCTAGAAGTGAAGGGATATAAATGGAAAAGTGGTAAATTGCCGACAGAACGGGACATAGATGGCAAGTTGGAAGATAATTCCGTAATACTGGTGAACGATGATAAACGTATATTCTCGTCAGACAGGGCGTTTTTCAAAAAATACTACCCTGTTACTGAAATTATCGACTACAAGACATCAAAATTTAAAGTTGTAGATCATGCGAAATACTATAACTTTCCAGAAGCTGAATATTATGCGCTGATTAAAGCAGAAAATGAAGAGGCAGCTAAAAAAATCTATGTTGAATTTGTTGGTTGCGATCATATTGAGCAAGTTGGTGCAGCTCTTGAGATTAGCGAGCTTGAAGCGAAAAAACAGTGGAACGATGCTGATAAATATTGGAATGAAGTTAGAGGGGAAACAGACATGATGCCACGTGACATCGTATTTGAAGATTTCGAAACAAACAGCCTCATGCTAATTGATGCCAGTTTGTTGTAAAGATCAACTAAGGAGGTTTATAAAAATGAGTAAAAATAGACATTTTAAAGCATTAGACACCTTTGAAAGCGAAAGGCGTATTTTCAAAAAAGGCGAGATTTACACTGCTTATTTCCGAGGTAACATGTATACGCTAGTTGCTGAAAATGGTGAATTTAACTTCACGCCAGAGTTGATGGATCGTGTAGCCAATGAATGGAAAGATATGTTTGAGGAATGGACTTTAACTGAACAAGGAGCTGAAACAGTTAAAACATTTATTTTAAAGGAGCGTGCGGAATGAACTATTATAAAATCGCAAAAGGTACAGAATCATATGAATATCTGTATAAAATTAAAAATAGAGATGTAAAAGACTTCTTGAATGAAGTAAGTGAATTGATTGGATTTGAAGCAAACGGAAACGTAGTATTAAATCGCTCTTACCTTTCTATCAGGAAATCGGAACTTGAGAAAAACAAGCCCGAATGGCTTAAAGATTTCAAACGAGATAGCGGAGAGTGGGTAACACCTAAAGTTGCGCAAAAAAAATTAATTTTCGCTTATGCTGAGATTCGAAAAAAATACGACATGGATTATAGTTTCAATGATTTTTGCTTTATGAAATGCTTTTTTGGCTCGGCTGAAGTGATTCATGACTTCGACAACTATGGATTCGCCTTTATGGAAACTGAATTCGCTACAAAAGACGTGGAGTTTACAGGAATTAAAGAATCGGAGTATCTGGAACGAAAAGCAAAATATGCTACGTATAAGGAGGGAAGGGAACGAAAGAAGACTACAAGAAGGCAATAGAGTACTACGGACGCTTAAAATGCGCTAACTGCGGAAACATCAAAGGTCAAGAATGTAATATCGAAATTATGTTCAATGAAAAATTGGAGGTTTTGGAAAATGAGTAAAAAAGAAGAGTGGCAATGTGCGTCAGTTGGTACAGAATTGATACCAGTTTTTTGTGAAGAAAGAGATTACTTAACTTGGCATTTACTAGAGTAACAGAGAGGCTTACAAACGTAAGTCTCTTTTGATAACATTCTATAGCAAGATTATTCAAATTTTCAGAGTTGACTACGATGTAAATGTGGTTCTTTATTCACAAACAAGACGTAATTTAGTGCCTTTTGTGTAACATTTCCGCATGTCCATTTTGATAGTTTCTAGTATATTAAATACAAGTGCGTCATTTAAACGCCTAAGCGTATTTTTGCGCTTGCAAGGAAAAAGTGCGTAATGTGAAAAATAATCGCTAAAACTGGCTAAAAATAGCTTTAAAATTCATTTTATCCTAAAGCGCTATACATTTCACAGAAGCATCGAAGGGGACACCTGATAAATAGAGAGGGGACACCTAAAATGACAACGACTAAAAAACGAATTAAAATCGCTGTAACGGAGGACACTTTAGAAAAATTAGATTGGTTACTTCAGGAAGAACAGCGAAAAACCAAAAAACGGGTTTATGCATGTCATGTGTTAGAACGTTTAGTTCAACAAGAGTATAAAATTAGAAAAGCTTTTCGATGAATACAGAAGTTAGTTCATCTTAGACAATCGCAAAAAGTGATAGAAGAGGTGTAAGGTTTTTGATAAGTAGAGTGCTATTTACTAGCGATAAAGACGATTGGGAAACGCCGCAAGATTTATTTAATGTGCTGCATGAAGAATTTGAGTTTGATTTAGATGCTGCCGCAAATGATCGTAATGCAAAATGTACCCGTTATTTCACGAAAGAACAAGATGCGCTTAGTCAACAATGGGAAGGGTCTGTGTTTTGTAATCCGCCGTATGGTAGAGAAATTCCCAAGTTTTTAGACAAAGCATACACAGAAAGTAAAAAAGATTATTGAAAAAGAGTAGTGTTACTAATTCCCGCTAGGACAGATACAAAAGCGTGGCATGAGTATATTTTTCCTTTTGCGGCAGAGATTCGATTTCTAAAAGGTCGTTTAAAATATGAGTTAAACGGTGTTGCGAAAGAAGCTTCGCCGTTTCCTAGTGCGGTCATTCTGTTTGAAGAGTAAATCTTTATATGCAAGAAAAAGGTTTTTCAGAGGAGTTCTATAAAAATATGGTTATGGTAATAAAGGGACAAAAAGGAATGGATTAGAGGGACATTTAAGGATTCTTTGTCCCTGTGTTTAAAAATTAGTAAACGCTATTTAATTAATTTATATTATATATTTTGTCTTTTGTTCTTTTGCGAAAATATAAATCCTTATGTATCAATGGTTTCAAGAGATAAACAACCACAAAAAACTGTCCGCAAAACCACAAAAAACTGTCCGCAAAACCACAAAAAACTGTCCGCAAAACCACAAATATAACAACGTGTGGTTGTTTAGGGTGAGGAATCAGATGCAAGCATTCCCTCTTTTTATTGATTAAATATTTCGGGATCAGAATTTGTTTGAAAATAATTTGTTTTACCATTGTTCTTTTTGATGAAACAGGAATACTTACACCGCTAAAATACAACCTCTTAATTTTGTAAAAAAACCCATAAAAAAAATTGACATGGTTGTTTTGGGGTGGGATAATAAAAAAGAGCGCGAGGTGTCTTTGGCCAGCCCGCGCGCTCTTTGAAATACCCCCACAATAGAAAGGAGTCTTTCGATGTCAAGTATACCAAATGAAGGACTGATAATCCATATGGACGAGTTAATTAGACGCAAGTCGGTAGAGCATAACGATTTGATTACGAGTGTGGCGAAAATGGATAAGATACCTCTTAAAATGTTTAGTTTGGCTGTGTCGTGTATTGATACAGAAAATCCGCCGAAAGATAATACGGTGTATTTATCAAAAAAAGAATTATTCGCTTTTTTTGATGTAAAAGACAAAGATAAACACACTCGGTTTAAAAAAATGGTTGAAAAAATGCAGAAACAAGCCTATTTTCAAATTCAAGAAAAAAAAGGTAAGGGATATGAGGTGGAAAGTATAGTCCCTGTCCCTTATGTGAAATGGAATGATTACGACGACCATGTAACAATTGAGTTTAATTCACATATCATGCCTTATTTAGTTGATTTACAGAAAAGTTTTACGCAAATTAATGTATTAGATTTGATTAATTTGCAGAGTAAATATTCTGTTGTTTTGTATAAAATACTTAGGATGAACTATAACCAGTTTGAAAAATATGCATTTTCTGGCGAACGAACAAAAAAACAGTTAGATGACCTGAAAAATCCAACAATATCAGTATCAGAATTACGAAGAATTAGCAATACAGAAGAAAATTATAGTCGATTTGAACATTTTGAATCGAGAGTTATACGAAAACCTATAGAAGAAATTAATAAATATACAGAGCTTAATGTGACGTATGAAAAAATAAAAAGTGGCAGAAGTATAAAAAATATTAAATTTTTTATTGAAAAAGAAGGCGCATCAAAAAATGAGTTCTATAAAGAGGAACAACAAGACCCTGTTTACTTACAAAGTGAAGAGGATAAGATGCGCTTGTTTTTCGAAGCAGCACAAAGCCCGTATACACATATGTTATTAGCGCGAGATTTAATTCAAGCGGGCGATACGACTGATGTAGACAAGATGGTCAATCTGATGCGGTTAGTTTATCCGCTTTATGACAAGTTAAAAGCGATGGGTGGCGTGGAAGCTGTAGAAAAACATTTAATGCACATCAAAATTCATATGCAAGGTACTAGCAAAGGGAATATCGCGAAGTATTTATGGACGTGTGCAGAAAATTTTGTTAACGGGGAAGCTCGTAATATCTATGAGTAAAATTGAAAAAGAAAACAAACTATGAGCAACGGGAAAGGGGCAACAAACATGATTGAATTAGTCATACCGCCCGAAATAGAAGAAAAATATCACGCTGCACTCAGTGAGTTGCCGCGTGGAGATAATACGTTAGTGGGGAATCGCGATAAAATTGAGATGTTAGAAGTCGCGATGTTAAACCCTGAAATGCCCAATGCGATGATACTAGGGGAGCAAGGGATAGGGAAAACGGCGATTGTGGAGCAAATGCTCTATGATAAATCGCTAACCGATTTCCCTATGATTGTGGTCGCATTATCTATCGAGGCACTGGGGGAATTACCTGAAAATGTCATGATTAGCCGCATGCGTAGCCTTCTTCTGGATATGAAGAAAATTGAAGAGGCAACACGTAAAAAAAACAAAACGGATCAGTTTACAATGTGCTTATTTATTGACGAAGTACATAAATTAAACCGTTACGGCTTATCTGGGAAAAGTTCAGGTGCCATGAATGCGCTGAAAGAAGGTTCTGCTAGAGGGCAATTCCCTATCATCACCGCAACAACGGATTATGAATATCGTACCCACATTATGGCAGACCCCGCGTTTGATCGTCGATTTGCTAAGGTCATCATGACGGAACCTAATCGGGAAACAGTCTTAGCCATCTTAGAACGACGTTTACACATGTGGGAGAAGGCAGGGCATTATGTGCCGCCCGCTGACCCTACTTTTTTAACGGAGTTAATTTCTTTGACAGATGCGTTTATACGAAACCAAGTTAACCCAGCGAAATCACTTGCTATCTTGTCTGCATCTGTCGCTTACTGTACAAACCAACACCAGCGCGGACAAGAAGCGATTCTTTCGCATGACGTTTTACGGTTTGTATTTGCTTCAGAAGGCTACAATATCGAGAGTCAAGCAACTGCTGAAGAAGTGAAGCAAGTGCTCCAATCCCGCGTGAAAGGGCAACCGCTAGCTATGAAATATTTAACAGATTTAGTCAATTCGTCGTATTACACCAAGCGGAATTTTAAACGTCCATTTCTAAGTGCCTTGCTGATTGGAACAACAGGGACAGGGAAGACGGAAACCGCGAAAGCGCTTGCTTATGCATTGTTTGGTCGAGAAGATGCTATGTTGGTCGTGAACGGTGGGGACTATTCCACAAGTGAAGATGCCATGGCAGCACAACGCTATATCGGCGATAGTGTAGCCGTTAATAAACAACAAGTGATTTTACTTGATGAAATTGAAAAATCGCATCGTAATGTATTAAATGGCTACATGCGCATGATTGATGAAGGGATCGTAAGGGATAGTTTGAATATTGAACGGTCGATTAATAACACGGTTTTACTTGCTACGTCTAATCTTGGAGCCTCTATTTTTTCAGAGTTGGCTAACGTCATGCAAGTTGAAAAAATGAACGCGGAACAAATAACCGATAAGTTACTACATGAATGGTTTAAAAATGAAAGCCAAGTACGAAAAGCGCTTCAAAATGGCGATCAAGGGTTGAATAACGGAGTGAAACCTGAATTTATTGAACGGTTCCAACTCTTTGTGCCCTATTTACCGCTTTCTCGAAAAACTATTTCTAAAATTGCGCGAAGACGGTTAGAACAGTTTCAGCAAGAGATGGCAGAAATCGGCTATATTATTCAATTGCCTGAACGAAAAGATGCGGCTTTTTGGAAAGAAATGAACGTGAACTATGATGATGTAGATAGTATTAGTGTGATGGTTGCAGAAGATTTAGTAAACCGAGATGCAGCGACAACGGGGGCGCGTGCTGTGAATCGCTTTATTGAAAATTCAGTCAAACCGCAAGTGGCAGGAGCCATTGCGGAACAACGCGCCAGAGGCTCTACGTCAGATGGTGCATTTAAAATTACAACGAATGGGAATGCCTCGTTTGAAACGGTAAGTCGTAATTTGGCGGGTATTGCTGTTCAATTCATCGAGAGGGGGGATATGGGAAGTGACAGCTAAACTTAAACGTATTTTAAACAGCAAAATCATCGTTGTGCTCGCAATTTTAGCTTTCTGGTTTATTGGGGCGCAGGTTACGCAAGTATATGCGGACTATAAGGCAGGAACCGCGTACCAGCACTTTTTATTAGGAACCAAAAGTGAGGAAGTGAAAGAGGGCGCGGAAGACCAAAAAGCCCCTTTAAAACTGGGTTCATTAGGCAGTGGGGGCGTGTCAGGTCAATTATCCTATGACGAAATCGTCAATTCAGCGCCAGAGAATTCAACAGATAAAGCGAAGAAATTTGCGTCTACCGTGTCCACGTACTCTACTTTCAACTATTTTTCAAACAAGGCGGAAGGATTCAGCAGTATTTTTTCGTATGTTGCTCGAATTTTAATGTCGATTATTTTATTACCGCTTGCGGTCTTGATGGACGTTATCCATTTGATTATTCCGACGCTAATTAGTCTGTTAGCAAAGTTAAATGTTGTCCGTTTGTTGGCGGAGTTTGTCACGAACTTAGACATGACATCGGATTTGTTAG
Source organism: Listeria sp. ILCC797 (assembly GCF_900186185.1). Lineage (NCBI taxonomy): Bacteria > Bacillati > Bacillota > Bacilli > Caryophanales > Listeriaceae > Listeria > Listeria sp. ILCC797. The sequence goes on along the minus strand of NZ_FYBS01000019.1, from coordinate 16,346 downwards.
AAGCTACGGGAATTTCAAAAGAAACTTTTCAAACCTTAACAAGTGCCTTGCTTAGCTTTGCTGTAGCGATGATATTACTTTCTTTGATTGGCATGTTTCGCGGCGGCGGTAAAATTAACCAACAGAGCTACAGCAAATTAAAAGGGCGGTTGATTACGTTAATTTGTTTACCGCTCATTGTGGGTATTGGTGCCTCTCTTTTAGATAAGGTGATGGACATAACATCTACAGATTCGGGGTTAGTGGGGAATTATTCGCGTTATTTAGTCGATGACCGTTCATGGGCGTATAATTTCAATTTTGCTCCTAATGGCGATAATGGGGAAGATGGGAATATTTCCCCAACAAGTCATAGTTCGTATGTGGATTTAAAATATAACCCCTATACACAAACGGGGGCGGATCGTATTAAGCGGATTAATTCGCAAAGTTCCTTAGCGAATAACGACGAGGGGAATATATTTCCCAATACAGCGTTGGCGCTTGCGTATGGGACGAGTCAATCCTTTTCCGCGACGGACTATATTAATTATAAAGGCACGAAAGCATCGCAATCCTATTACAGTCGTGACGGTGGCGAGGGGGAAAGTTTTGGGTCGTATTATAAATACGCGCAGGGCATGAAAAAAGCCCTTGTGGACGTGGATAATGCCTATCAACCATCTGATACAACTTCGAAGCCCGAAATTAGAAATTCCAAAACAGATCAAAAAGGTGGCTATACAGCAGCTATTGATGATTATAGCGATGGAAAGAAATTAATCGTGAGTCCACAAATTGCGTGGCGAGATCGTTTCATTTATGGCGCGAAAAATTCAGGGGCAAATATGGACAAGTATTATGCCGAAACGCCTTCTGTGGAACAAATAGAGAATCAAGTGGGGACGAACGGGGAAGCCGCTTTTTCTGACCAATCGATGTACCTTATTTTATCAACGCAATTCGACGAAACAGGCGGGAAATATTATATTGATGCCCCAGCGCGTGGGATTTATGCCGCAAAAGCTTCTTTTGATAGTAATCGAAGTAATTATTATGTGGTGAGTATGGTCGGAAATCCTTTCTTTACGATTTTTGGATTGATTGCTGCCCCTCTATTACAATTAGTTGTTTTTCTAGCAGTGGTGATGTCGGTTGTTTCTCTAGGGTTAATCGAAATGAACATGAAGCCACTTATTGCATGGTTTAAAGGCATGACGTTAGGAGATATTGAATATCCGATTGCGTTTTTAATCTATTGCGTTGGGATTGCGGGAACGATACTAGCGTTGTTTGCGATTCCGCCGCTGTTAGTTAATTTCTTGTTGTGGATACCTAAATTGTTGCTTGTGACGTTTACGGCTGGTAAAACTGCATATTCACCACAAGCTAGCCTAGCTCTACAAGGTACGCCGCTTATTGTGTCTGCATTATTTTCTGTTTTTGTGGCAGTACTCTATTTGAAATCTGCTGCATTCCGTTATCGAATTGCGGAAGTCTTTACCTTTGTTTGGTTTTGGGCGAAAACAACGGGTGAAAGATTAGAATTTCAAGCAAGCGGTGGCGCAGGTATGCGAGTGAAACAAGAACAGCAAAAAGCAAGGCAACAATTAAATTCTATGTTAAACACTACCAAAGAGCGTGGAAATTCCGCGGGAGGTAAATTGAAATCTTGGTTAGAGGAAGCAAGAGAAGATGTTCAAGAGGATTTAAATACGGATAAAAAAGGTGGTCAAAGACGCAGAATAACGCCGAATACTAGTAGTTCTGAAAATACAGGTGGTTCGAGTGGTTTTGGCGGCTATGAAAATGAAAAATTATTAGATGCGGAAACCGTGGCACGTAATGGTATGTATGAACGTGCTGAAAACGCGTTGCAAGAGGCAGAACGTGATAAAACTATCTCTCCTCGTGCGCAAATGGTTACCATTGATGCGCAAGAAGCGATTATGCGTTTGAAAGAAGCGCCTAGCCACGAAACCTTACAACATGCATTGTCCCAGTTAGAGCGCTTAGATACCGAATTTAAGCAAGAGGGTATCACGGATAAACATGTCGATATTGCACGCAATGAACTATATAACCTTAGTCGTTCTCTTGATTTTAAAGATGAGGAAGTGACAAGTGGTTTTGGAGGAAATCATAATCCGACAGAAGGGCATCAGGATACAAACCGTATTTTTGAAAGTGCACAAGAAGATACGGTTAATCGGCGACATTATGAACGTATCAATGTCAAACGTATGGCAGACAATCTAGGAGAGGCGCGAAATAATGAAGCAGTATCGAAAGCATTACGCGATTTAGATACAGGTCAAACGCAAGAAGAACGCCGTTCAGCGATTACCACTTTGCAAGCATCTATTTCACGGTTAGACATTACAGAACGGGAGTCTATCAACCAAGAAGCCATTTTTAAAAATATCAATGATGAAGTGATGGATAATGAATTCCAAGTACAAAAGGGAGATGAAACCCATGAAAAAGATAATCAAGATTAGCCGAGTTCTTTTTTTAGTAAGTTTAGTTCTTGTGTTGGGCGCTTGTGGAAATGAACAATCGACTCAGACGAACGCAGGAAAAGCAGAGGCGCTAACAGAAAAAGCGAAAAATGAAGAGAATGTGAAAGGAATTGTCAAAGCGATTAAGCAAAAGGATATACGATATAAGTTATTTATTACGTATGAAGGTGCTATTTGGGCGGTAGGGACTACTGCCGCGCGTAATGGGGATTATGGTTTTGATCAACCGCATGTAGCGACATCTACAGTTGCTTTCGCTGTTCAAAATAAGCTTAATAGTGAACAGGAGACAGCTATAGTCGAGCTTGTGATTCGTGGAAAGGATAAAGAAGGCAACCGAGTTACGGAACCACAAGGAGATATGGCGGGGGACGTAAGAAAGTATTATCCAGAGGCATTTAATGAAAATGGCATACCTTATTATGGTGCTGATGTAGACTATGCGACGTTATCGAATGTTAAAGTCGTTAATTCGGAGAAAAAGGGCTACCAAAAAATCACCGCTGACGTAACAATCCACCTTCATATGACAGATGGAACTGTAAAAACACGTACGTATCCGACAAGTAGTATACCTGAATCGACAAATACAGCCATTAGCAACGAGGATAAACAAGCTGCTTTGCACGCGGAATTTATGAACCAACCACTTCCGCCTGATGACGGAAGTGTTAAAAAATAAACGGCATAACGTAAATTAAAAAATAAAATCTAATTTGCTTAGACGCAACGATCTAAGCAAAAATTGAATCAAGTGAGGAGAAAAGGAAAATGGCATTAGACACACTTAAAAATGTAGGAGTTTGGATTATAAATATTATTGCGGTAGGTGGCGGCTTGTGGCTAATCATATGGGGACTTATTGACCTTGTAAGTGGGCTTTCTGGCAAAAATAAAGAGTATGGTAAAGTGTTGCTCGGTATCGGAATTGGAGTAGCAGGAGGCTTTCTTATTTTATGGGGAGGTAATAACATTCTTAATTTCTTTCAAAGCAACGGATCAGGTATCCCAATCAAGTAAAACTGATGGAGCGTCTATGTACGTTTGTACGTAGGCGCTTTTCACACTGAAAAAGAGGTGTTGAGATGGGTAGGTTTGTAGCTAAATGATACGAAATAAACCGTTTAGGAGGAATTTAGAGATGACGGAAATTACAAAAACGTTTGAAATTCTCGACGCGGATCAAGACGCTTTAATACGTTTTGAAAAAGCTGTGAAGCGAAAAGGTGTTTCAGTATATCAAGTAAAAGACCGCGTTTTATTTGCTATTTCAGATGATGCAGAGAGTAATCAAAAAATCATTCAAGAAGCCGAGAGTTACGCGTTTGATTTGGGAGTGGATTATACCAAGGTAAAGTTAGTCTATTTGAATGCGAAAGAGGGCATTTTAGATGACAGCCAAAGTGCTATTTTGAATTTCGCAAAAGAGAATCATATAGAAGAGACGGCAAACGGCATGCCATTAAGCTTGTTACCTGATTTAATTGAATTTGTCCAAGAAAACAAAGGCGGCATCGCGGAAGAAGAAAAACAACTTTCAAAAAATGAAAAAATAGAAGTGGTACAGACTGAAGAGGAAGAATTTATTGATGATGTAGCTATGTCAGAAAACAACACTTCATTTGCCCCTACTCCTGAAGTGGAATCTGAAAAAGAGGAAGAGCTGATTGGTGAATCTTCCTCGCCTTCAGAAGAAGGAGAATCAGCTATACAAGAATTAGAAAAAGAAGAGGTCGAGCAACAAGAAAATGAAAATGAGTCGGGCGATTACCTGATGGAAAAAGCCAAAGCGTTATTTGAAACGAGTGCTTATATTCGTTTGCCAGTGTTTGATGAATTGACTCATAAGAAACTACATGAACAAGTCCTTCAGGCTCAATTTGCGATAGCAGCAGCTAAAGGAGAAAGCATTCAAGCAATTTATAATCGCTTAAAAACAGAATGCGCGGAGTCGGTCGAACAAATAGAAGTAGCCATGATGAAAAATGCACGAAACGCGCATGAAGATGCACTCAATCGAATTGATAAGAATTTAAATTTAGATATTCATCAGTTGTTAACAGAACGCGACGCAGAATATGAACAAAATAGAGAACGCTATATTCAAGCGCAAATACCGATTATAAAAAAACAATATGATGCAGAGCATTATGGTGAACATGAAAAAGCGTTAGAAGCTGAAATGGAAATGTTAAGACGTCGAAGCGCGGAAGAAAAAACGGAAGAAAAAGCACGCTTTTCAAGTTATGTTGAAAAAGTATTTGCGGACAGCAAAGAAAATGTGATGAATACTATTCATGTAGACGATATTATCAAAAACTATAACGCGGTAGCCAAGGAACAAAGAGAAGTGCTACAGTTGCAAGCAAAAAGTGTACAGAGTGAAATCGGCACGACAGTGACGGAAATTGTAAAAGAACGCGATGAATTGAAAGAAGAGATTGCACGTTATGAGGCGCAAATAGATAAACAAGTCACACAGGAGAAAGAACGTGTACAGCAAGAAGTGAATCAGACTTACGCGGAAAAAGAAAAAGCGTTAATGCAACAAAATAAAGCAAAATTAGATGAATCATATGCGAACGAACAAGAGTTATTGCGACAAATTGAAGTATTAGAACAAAGCTTAGCAGAGGAAAAAGAAGATAAAAAATTGATTGAACGAAAATTAATCGAACCGACACAGACCAGTGTGTCAGGAGAGAAGGAAAAAGAAAAAACAAGCTTATTCGGGAAAGGTGATGGGAAGTTATCGCGCGCAGGATTAATAGCAAGTGCAATAATGACGGTTATTCTAGTAGCGGGAGCGGCGACAGGGATAGCGGGCGTTTACGGTGTTAAGGCGGAGGTCGCTACTAACAATCAATTGCAACGAGCAATCTATTTAGAACAACTTCAAGGCGATAAGAAATATACGAAAGCGGCAAATGTCATGAACGACTTAGGTTACAGTAAAAAAGAAGTGGCTAAGATGTATTTGGAAAATGGCAAATACATGAATGCGCTGAAAAAAGACTCGTCTATAGCGTCAGAATTTTACACGTATGTAGATAAACAAACGTCAGAGAAACAGAAGCAAATATTAGAAGAAGTGAAAAAAGCTGAAGTGCTAGGAGGAAAGCAAGAAAATGCGCTAGATGTTCGCTTAGCTATATTGAATCAAGATGATAAAGCGTTAGAGAAGTTGCTTCAAGATACGACAGATCAAACAGCTAAAGTAGCAACAAAGTATTATATTAGCGAGAAGAAATATACAGAAGCAGAGCAATTGCTCAAAAAACATCATGATGCGAAATTATCCAAAGAAGTAGAGAAAGCGCAATCTGAAAATGCAAAAACGCAAATAGAAAGTTTACAGAAAGATATTGAGGCTCTTAATCAAAAAATCGATGACGCAACGAAAAAAGATATCAGCCTTAAACAACAATTAGCGGCGATAAAAAAAGCTAAAGGAGATGCCGCGAAGATTAATGCGAAGCAAAAACAAATTACAGATAATGCGAAGCAAAAAACGAATTTAGAACAGAGTTTAAAAGAAAAACAAGAGCAAAAAGAAGAGTTAGAAAAAGATTTATAAAAAATGCGTCCCAAGAGCACACAAGTGCTCGGAAGGGCGCATTTTTAAGTTTTTGAATGTTTTTATACAGGAGAACGAAAAAATGGCTTAAAACGCCTCATGTGCGTTTAGGAATAAAACGCAGTTAGTTTTATTTTTGGTTCTAATAACTTTTAAAATTAAAGGTTATATATGATATAATATAATAAACGAAATATCATTCGCGATGAATGATGTGAGAGAACAGAAAAAAGAGGTGTTTATTTTGGCAAGAAAAGATTATAGGGAATTATCGGGAAATAAGTACAGTTTGCGTGCGAAATCGTATCATATGATTCGACGAGTAGACTTCATTTCAAATCATCTAGGCGCACTCGGCGATTTGCTCGTGACGACGATGATAGGTTTTATTTTAGCAATTTTAACGCTTGCAGGCGCGGCGGGTTTGATTGTCTATGCGATATTCGGCGAGCAGGGACATACAGCGGTTGCTAATATTATTCCGTCTCTTATGATTGCGATAGGTGGCGTGCTGGTCGCGTTAAATGTATTGTTAACGAATCCGTCACAAGGCTTGCAATTTTCAGTAAGTATGCGATTTTTGCGTAAAAAAATAAGTTCGAAATCCATAAGCGGTGTAACCGTACAATATAATCCATTTCGATTTGCTGAAGGGATTGACAGTAAAAGCATATTAGAAATGGAAGTGAATGGAAAAATAAAATACCTTGCGATGTATCGTGTGCGTGGGACGATTAGCCCCGTTTGTTTTGATGTCGAGTTAAACGAATTAGCAGGACTTAACAGTCGTTTGTTACATGCAATGGAGCGGGATACTGTCTTAACGACAATCAATACTGTTAATGCTTCAAAAGTGGAAAAACGGAATTTACCTGAAAATGCGACGGAATCAATGAAACGCAAGCGTGATATTAATTATGAAGTCACATCTCAATTGAAATACAATCAGCAACTTAGTACGTTAGTCATCATCAGTACAGATACGTTAGATGTTATGCGAAGTCGTATAGAATCCTTTGAAATTATTTGTAGGCAGGGCATTGTTGTGGGGCGTCTACGACTAGAAGGTGAAGAATTGAAAAGTGCGGTACAAGAGATATACAGCTAAGGAGATGGTCGGAAATGAAAAAAATAAAAATGCCGAAACTAAGAGGAAAAGAGAAGGAAAGTGAAGGCAATAAAACGAAGAAAAACAGAAGCTTTAACAAGCTTCCTAAAGTAACAGAAAAGGTAGATTTTGATGGTGAAAAAGGATTTACACATGCTTTTGGCTACCGAGATGAAGATGCTTACTTATTCGTAGGTCAAAAATCAGTTATTTCCGTATTTGACGTATTAGTTCAGTATGGTTCATACAATGAGGCTCCTATTGGTTGGCTGTTAAACTTAATACCCAAGATGGAATTAAAACATGGTAACGTAATGTTCACACAACGGCAGAAAGGTATGGAGAAAGATAAAGAAAATAGTGTTATTGAACGAGACATTGAAACGAATATCACGACAATTAGCGAATCTGGACAAGGAAAGTCGAGTAAACAACGCGCACAGAATGTTGGTCGTGTATGGGATATGAAACTAGCTGGGGAGCTTTCGGGTAAGGGCGATACGATTATAGATAGTGATTTACGTTTGATTGTGAAAGCACGTACACCAAAAGATGTAGAAAAAACAATCAAGGAGCTCAAGAATAATTATAAACATTATGATGTGAAAGGCATTATTTTCGTGAGACAATCTGGCGAACAATTAGAAGAAATGAGTCAATTATTTTCACATGTAACGGCTGATGCGTGGCATGCTTCAGATATGAATAGTGTTGCGGCTGGTCGTATATTTTTACCAAGTTCGGGGTTTTCCGATGCTCAAGGTACGTACGTGGGGACGGATATTAGGGCGCTACTTACGAACAATCCAGCGATTATAGATTTTACAGACATTAAGAATGCAACGATTTTCATGGGAAATATTTCTGTGAAAGGTTCGATTGGTGGAATAGAAGGCGGGGGCATGCTACTAAGTGGAGGAAGCGCAGTAGCGCATGTGTTATCAGAAGCTAATTATCTTGCTGGTAAGCGAATACACCATATTACGATGTCAGATTTTGGGTATCGAGCACCCGACTCACTCGTTTTTGATATGTCTAAAGAAGCCATTAACCCTTTAGAAGTATTCGGAACTCCTGAAACCGTGCAAATTGATGCTACAGCGAATTTTAATAAAGCTACAACCATGATGTTACTTTTATCCAATACGGTAGACAAACAGCGATACGCAGAACTAGAAGCTGAGTTGAAATCCGTATTAATCGACTGGATGATTTATCGCGCAGGAGGTCAAGGTATGTATACAAATGATCCAGAAAATGAACCTAACCGTGCAGAACAGATTTTAGCGACGGGGGATCACGAAAATTACCCAACGCCTTTTGAGTTATTACCAGCGCTTAATGATAATGTAGCGAAACGGGCGAACGAGGGAGAGTATGCACGAGAAAAAGCCGATTTTCTACACATGACACTTAAAACAGCTTTTTCTGAATTCCCATCAATTTTTCACAAGGTAACGACTCTGCCAGATGTGTATAAATCAACAGATAGAAATATTTATTATGATTTATCCAAACTCACGAACAATACAAAAGTTACTTCAGCCGTATTTTTAAATGTACTGGCATATGTCACGAATCGTGCTCTGGAAGGTGAACAGATTGTTATTCATGGTTTAGATTATATTGACATTCCAGTTGACTATTTAGTACCTTATCGCGAACGAATCGCCCGTAAAAGCGTTGGACTCGTAAGTGTTTACGAAAAAGCCGAAAATAAAATCAATCCACATTCTTACTCTCGATTTAGTGGTCGATTATCGCAACAAGACGCGGTTGTATTAGGCGCTATGACACAAGAAGAACTAGCGTATATTAATGATTCGTGGCGGCAGCCTTTGCCAAGTCAAGTATCAAATGTATTACTAGAAGGGCACAATGGAATTTTATATTTTTATAGAAAGAAAGATCGTGTAGGCGCTTTAGTGCAAACACACTTAATTTTATGAGGTGCTACGATGAAAAACATATACAAGAAGTTAGTAGTGGTAATTCTCGTAAGTTGTTTGCTTACGATTACTATATTCCCATACCCTTCTCAAGCGAATTTTGAAGGATTTACACAAAAATGTGCAGGAACAAATACGAAATCTGTTGATCCAAATGATTCAACAGAAGAAAATCAAAGCGGAACTATAGCAGGTGGCGGTGATTGGACAAAAAAGGGGACAGGGGCTAATAAAGTAGCTACGGAGATATGGAATTATTGGAAATCAAAAGGCTTTGGGGGTCCAGCTATATCAGGAGTTTTAGGAAATATTGCGCATGAAGGCGGGTTTGGAATTCCCGATCGTGCTGAAGGTCATTTTGGCGATGACCCTAAAACAAATAGCATTAGTGAGGGCGTTGTTCCCCTTGTTGGAGGTTCGCAATATCCAGTTGGTAAAACAGGTGCGCAAGAAGGTGGAGCAGGCTTATACCAGTTCACCCCTTATTCGAAATTTGCAATGGTCGGTGACTCTAAATGGAAGAGTGTAAAAGCGCAAGGTGATTTTGTATGGAGTTCTGAAGTGGGAAAAGCGAAGTGGCTGAATAGTTATATTTCGCTAAGTTCTGTGGAAGAAGCTGTTAGCATGTGGTTTTCAAAATACGAGCGGGGAGCATCGTTAAACCCTGCCAAATTCACTTCTGGGAAACAAGCCTATACGCTTTTTGGAGGTTCGAATATTGATGCAGATAGCGCGCTAGCGAATGCGGTTGATACGGCGACTGAAGGCGAAACAAAAACGGAAGAAAGTAAAAAAGTTGGTGGTTGTCCCATTACTAGCGCTGAAAGTGAAAGTGGGACACAGGCGAGCGGAGAAGGCAAAGCGATTATTGAAAAGGCGATGGCGCTAGTTGGTTACTTCACGTATGTCATGGTTCATGGGGAAAATTACATTGGTTCTATTGAAAAACCAATTAAAACAGGCATGACGGACTGTTCTGGCTTTGTATGGCTAGTTCTTGCACAAGCAGGATATAAAGTGCCAGATGAAATGGGCTGGTTTACAGGGACGATGATGGAGGACGCAAAAGGTTCGCATAATTGGTTAAATGAGGTGAAACCTGAAGAAGCGAAAGCGGGCGATATTGTGATTGTAACAAAAGCTGGTGCAACAGGTCACACTGCAATTCTGTTAGAAGATTGGAAAAAAGGTAGCGATGGAGCGAATGACACCAAAATCATACAAATGGGCGGAAGTAGCAAAGATGGTGTAAATGTTAGCAAATTTAACGTAGCATTCAAACGATTGCTATCAGGAGGATATACCTTGAAATTAGCTAGACCAATCAAAAAATAAACGACAAAGAAGGGGTTTGCATGAAAAAAGAAATACTAACAGTTAGTAATATTTTAATAATTATACTCGTATTAGTAGCGATTTTAACTAGTTTCTTATGGTATAAGTCATCTAGTGAAAATACGAATGAGAACTTAAATAAGCAAGTGGACAGTCTGAACGTGAGCAAGAAAAATTATATGGAATCGACAAAAACACTTACAACAGACGACATCAGTACGGAAATTACATCATCAAATATTGATGTGAAGTCGAAGCTAGAAAAGAAAAAGGCAGATATAGAAACTGTAATTCGAAAAGTATATGGTGAAACTAAGACGCAACAAGACTACGAGCATTTAAAAAATGAAATAGTGCCACTAGTTGGTGAAAGTTTCAGTGATAAATTAGTGGAGTTAGATCAACCTATTGTTTCCGAAGCGGGTACGCATTTTCCTTTTGAGGAATTGAAAACCGTAAAAGTATTTTTCGGTGAATATAACCTTGCTAATCAGTCAGCAGATTGTTATGTATTAGTAAATTATGAGTCAAAAGCAAATGCCACAACAACAGGTATCGAGTCCGCAAAAAAACAAACTAATATTTCAGGTCAAGACTTTTTCATTCTTAGCTATGACTTAGCAGACGACAGTTTGAACTACCAAGATTATCAACGAAATATTACAAACGGGGGCGAAGAATGATGCGTAAAAGCATGTTTATAAAAGTAGTTATTTGTTCTATCTCTGTGCTTGTTATCGGAGTAAGTATTTATTTTATTACTAAACAAACGAATGAGTATAAAGAATTGAAGCAAGAGAAAAAAGAATTGGAACAACAAGTAGAGGCAGCAAAAAAAGCATACAATAAACGAAGAAATCAAATTCAAGAAAAATTTTATGCAGAAGACCATACTAATTCCCCCGAAATTGTACGAGGTTTAGCGTCATATAATAATTCTTATGTCATCATGAATGATTTAGCTAATCGCTTCTTCAAAACATATTTCACGTGGCAGACTTCTGAAGATTATATTGCGCGATCAAGTAAACTAACTAGCGTTGCGACAAATAGTTTATTAAGAAATCAAAAAATATTCGATAATGGAAAAGATTCATTAGGCGGGGATTATGTCGAAAATACAGGTGTCAAGTCTGAATTTACAGGTGTAAATACATTCATGGAAAATAAAGATTCTGCACTTGTTGAAGTGAATTATTCAAGCTGGTTTAACGATGAAAGAAATAGCGCAGCACACTCAAAACGTTACTACTATGTGAGAATAAAAAGTGATGAACAAAAAATAAACAATTTAAACTTAGTATTCAGTTCTGAAAAGTGAGGTGTAGCAATTGATTTTAAGTATTATTTTAATCGCTTTTTTTAGTATGTGCAGTGTGGCCACAATATTTATTGTGTACAATGAACTTCTAAATAGAAGAACAAGAAAATTGAATTGGTATAAATTTTCTGCCGCAATGATTCTTATTCTAATTTTTACAGCAGTATGTATCTTTGCTGCATTACATGTATCAAGCATTCCAGTTGTTAAGACCGTATCACACATTTTAGACGCTATCGTATTTTCCTTTGTTAACTATTTGCCTAAATTGATTTTAAGTGTATGGTTTATCTGTCCGTTGCTACTGGCGTGGCTATACTATTCTGTGCGAACTGTAATACATGTGATTAAGAGCCGTTCAAGGTATAAAAAGTGGAAAGAAAAGCATTTAGAACAGGAAAAAGAGGAAGAACAGAATCAAGAAAAAGAGGAAGTCGAAGAAATCCATTTTTTACCTAGTTCTTTGATGACTTCCTCCCCCATTCGCTACAACTCTGTTTTAGGATTATCGAGGACTTATGAAATAGCTAAAACACAAGGTCTGCAAATTGCTGAATCAGAGAATGGGTATGTAGCGGTATTTTCGAGTGCAGAAGGAAAGAAAAAATTAATAGAGATATTTAATGAAAATCAGTTAGATAGTTCGATAATCTCGAAATATCCATCAATTGTTTTTTTCGATAAACACGAAGCAAAAAACATAACAATCACAGAAGCAAGGACTAAAATTCATCGAGGTGAGAAAATTGGATAGATTACTAACTATATTTTTTGAATGGGTATTACCTATTGCTATCATGCTGGGTATTTACACATTTATTATTAATAAAGTGTATGCTGCTTATGAAAAAATGGACATGGATAAAATTTGGAAAAGGGTTATAGTGACAGGTGTTGTACTGGGACTGCTAATAAGTGCATGGGTATATGTGACAAAAACACCGTGGTTTATTGATGTTATAGGATATACAAAAAATGGTGCAGATTGGATAGCGAATACAGAAATATCACATGGTGTAATGTCCGTTTGGCAGAAAATACTTCATTTTTTACTAGAATGGATTCCGATATATTTTAGAGCTTTCATACTTGTTTTTGTTGTTGCTACAATGGTATTGGTAAAAAGTTTATTGTGGCGAATAAATTTCAACCGAAGTGCTAATATTATATTTAGTACAGTGCTTGCATTCCCGTTTCTGTGCCTAAAATACCTCGTTGGTTATCAGACCCCTATTTTTGATTTTGTTCAGTCACGGGTATTCATAGCTAAACTAAAAGAAAACTGGAATGATAGCTACTTTAACGCGCTTCAAGGAATAGATGATAAAGGCAATAAATTTGATGCAGGAAGCGGTGGAACTGCACAAATACAGCGTGTAAAAGCAGCGACGGTAGCTATTAGACGTACTAGAGCTAAAATAAAAACGGCAGCAGGCTTTAGACGTGCAGAAATAATTATAAAAAATAGCCGTGAAACAGATACGGATCGCATTATAGAAAATGGACTAAAAGATTTAGGACGGCGCTTGTTAGCCTCATCTATTCGTTTTCAAGACACACCAGTGTTAAATGTGGAACGTGGAGGGTATGTTTTTGATTCAGATGTTATTTATAATTCTGGTGACGTTTTGGGACGATGGAATGACATTTTTTTCAATCCTTTTGCAGAAATCAATAAAATTTCTAACGGTGGCATAGGTGCTTTTAAGGGCTTATGGTTAATTTTAAAAGGAATGTGTGAATACATTAGGAACTTAACACCTCCAGCGATATACGGTCGGCTTGTTGCTAGAGAAGATAAGTTATTCACACCAGATGTATCTGTAGATAATGCAAAATATAAAGCACAACAAAATCTTGATTTATCTGTTATTCCAGAGCCGCTAGATATTGACACGGGCAATGATATAGAAACACAAACGGAGATAGCGAGAAAAGTTGCATATGCTCGCATTGAAGATGTCACTAATGCGCTAAATGCTTATAAACTTCATGGGTTATTTCACCGTGTATTAGTTGGAGGCAATACGGCTATTTATCAATATACATTACCAAGAACAGCAGATTTACCAAGTGACTTTTTGCGGATTCAAGAAGGTATTGGAAATATGTTGAAAACTAGTGATATACCGATTATTACAACTGTGGCGGGTATGTTGTCGGTTAGTATGGTGAATGGAGTTAATATACCAGTTGATTTTAGAAAAATGGTTCAAGAGCGGGATAAGGGCATGAAGTCCATTATTTCTGGAATAGCTGGCGTTGATGCGATGGGAAATAATATTTTAATAGAATTAGGTGATAGAGTACCCCATGCCATGCTTTTTGGTACTACGGGTAGTGGTAAAACAGTAACAATTATGTCCATTTTGTATTCGGTCATGGCTGCTAATGATCCAGATAAACTAAAAATCGCATATATAGACGGTAAAGGTAATTCATTTGAATTTATGCGAAGTGACAATGAGGGCAGTAATAATTACCACCCTAATCCATTTACTTATGCACAACCAGCAGATGCAAGTGGAGATATGGAGTATGCACGCGCGTTGCTTCAACATATAGTCGGAGAAACAAGACGACGTATAGAGCTATTTAAACAACGCGGCGTTTCTAAATTAGAAGAGTTTAACAAACGTTTTCCAGATGAAAAAATGTTTGAAATTTTATGTGTAGTAGATGAGTTTTCAGCGATTACAAGTCGCGATAATGAGGTTGACGCAGGAGAAAGAACAGAAGACTCATTTGAGTATTTAGCGAAAATGGCACGTTCTACAGGTATAAGAATGCTGTTAGCGAATCAAACAGCTAGAAAAGAGTTGATACCCGGTAAAATAACGGCTAATATCGGTGGTCGTATTTCGCTAAAAGTAGCAGAACCTATAGAAAGTAATATCGCTTTGCCTGAAAGTAATATTGCTGTTCATTTAATTACACAAGCAGGAGAGTTTTATAGTACTATGAACGGAGTTAGAAATGCGGAGCATGGTAATACACCGTTTCTATCAGACGATACTATGAACGCGATGAATGATGCGTTAGAAAAACGATTCGGGCATATTGATTATATTATAACTAGAGATGAAGTCATGCAGGAATGTTATGGTGGTGAAGATGGAACATATGCGATTCCTGAACCTATGCCAACAGAAAAAACTGATATTGAGACATTAATTCATGTTATGAAAGAATTTCCAGAATGGGCGCTTGCGAATAAGACGAGTAAAATATTTACAGAGAACCATAGTGTTAATTCAGATGATCCAGCAGAAAGAAAAAGAAGTAAACAGGCATTAAAACGAGCGTTCGAAAAATGTGAGAACCCAGAAGTGAAAACAATTATTTAATGACATTGATTTAAGGTTTTGGGATAATTGAAAAAGGTGAATGAATTTAAGGAGTGATTTTGACAGAATGAGTTATTTAGTATTAATTTTTATGGTTGCAGCGATTTTTATATTTGTTAATAGTATTGTGAAAGGTAAAGTGATTAGCTATTACCCTCTTGTTGAAAAATTATTGCTTTTTGCCGCGTTATGCTTGATTTTTGAAGTAGCAGTGAATGGTATTACATTTCGGTTAGGGTTAGCGATGGTGTGTATAATAATTGTGCTAATAACTTGTTGCGTTTCTAAAGTTTCAAAAGAAAAATGAAATCAGAAATGAGGTGTTTTTTATGGTAGAAAAAGAGAAAAAAGAGCTCATTTTTAAAGGCAAGACTTATACGAGTTATTACCAACTAGAAAAAGTTATGGGAATTCATCGAACAACAATCAAGTACAGGCACGAAAAGATAGGAATACCAATAGATGAAGTTGCTGACTATGTAGCACCACCGCGAATAGAAAGGTTTAAAGGGAATATGATAAATCTCATTGCTAGTGATAGCGGCAGTAAGAAGGAAAAAAGAAAAGATTTTGATATGAATGAAATCATAGAATACCCTGAAACGCCCCAACTGTATTTTTCTGATTCTGACCCTAAAAGAACAAGTGATTCAGAAAAAACGTATGAAAAGTGGTTGCTAGGTGCTCCTGATATATTAATATTACGAGAAAAGAATTTGCACAATACAAAGTTAGAAGAGTTAAACGAGAGTGAAAAAAACAGTTTTTTTTATGCATCAACATATCACGAAGAAGCGAAATCTAAATCGGAAAACGCGCTAAATATTATAAATTCTGTGATGGAAAAACGTAAAATAAACTAACTAAAAAAGTGTTAAACTTAAAAAAAGTTAGAACCTTAAAAAGGGTTCTAACTTTTTTTGTTTTTTTAAAAATTTAAGCATGAAGTGTTGGCACAAATGAATTTGTCAAGAATTTTTATGAAAGAACCAATTCAAAACCAAAAAATAACCAGAAAATAAAACAGGGTAAATTATTAACGAAAAAATATCAGTGTATAAAAATTATACATTTAATAAAAAAGAGTGGTGAACATGTACAAAATTTATACACAAAACAAGCGCCCTCATCATTATATAATGATGAGGGCGCTTGTTTTGTGTATAAATTTTGAACTGACACTGCCAACGAAAAGAGAGGTGTAGATG
>NZ_FYBS01000017.1:0-39952 GCF_900186185.1 Listeria sp. ILCC797 | reverse complement strand
CTACAAAAACTTTTTTGACTTACGCCCTTGTACCAGGCGAAGCCTGAACAATGGCCTATCCCTTGCGCAAATCTTGCTACAAATGTTTACATGGCCTGCCATCAGAAAGGCAAAAATTCAGCCTTTCAACTTCCTGGTTTTGTCAAACCAGAAAGCTAAAAATGAAAAAACAAAAACCAAAAAAATGGAGGAGTTACAATGAACAATTGCACTTTTACAGGAAGATTAATCAAGGATGCCGAAGTCACAAAAACCAGCAACGGAAAAACCAAACACTTGCTACTGATAGCCTGTGATACATCATTTACAGAAAAATCAGGGGAACGAAAATCAACGATTGTGAAAGCTATTGTGTATGGAGATAAAAAATTAACAGCACATCAAAGTCGTTTGTTATTAAAAGGCACATTGGTGGCGCTACAAGCCGAATTTGTGTCAGACCGTTATGTGAAAGAAGGGGTGATACAGTATTATCAATATTTCCATGTTCAAGCTATCGAAATACTGGAGTCTGAATACATGATTGGCTTGCGTTCCAAAAAAACAACGGAAGAACAGGCGCATGAAACACCGGTCAATGAAAATACTGCCACGCCTGAAGGAGGAAACGCACAATGAAAAAAGGCTTATGGCTTATTCCCTTACTGATTGTCAGTATCCTTTTTGTGGACAAGATGGGTTTCATCGACATGGGGGGCGGGGAACAAGCCCCCCCATCAGCCCAAGGCACCACGGAAGAGTCGCTCACCTATCACGGGGAGCAAGTGGTTGTTATGCACCAAAATCGAGTGTCGTTCAATAAAAAAGAGCTTGATTCTTCTCAAAAACCTTATCAACACTTTTCCGAATTAGATCAATATAATCGTGTAGGGGAAGCGAATGCCGTGTTAGATTATACGCTTATGCCTACAGCGGAAAGAGAGCCATTATATGTGAATCCAACGGGCTGGAAAAATAAGAAAATAGGTTCCAATGAATGGCTCTATAATCGTTGTCACCTTATTGGCTATCAATTAACCGGAGAAAATAACAATCCTAAAAATCTAATGACGGGCACACGAAGTTTCAACACGCCAGGCATGTTGACGTATGAGAATCAAGTTTCGGACTATATCCGGAAAACGCATCGGAAAGTCCGTTACCAGGTGAAGCCTGATTTTAGAGGCAACGAGTTAGTGGCGCGAGGGGTGCAGATGCAGGCGAAAAGCTTGGAAGATGATCAAATAGAATTTAATGTTTATATTTTTAATATCCAAAATGGTGTAAAAATCGATTATCAAACAGGCTATTCTAAATTGGCGAATTAATTTTTTTCTATGGGTTTGGGAAGAGAAGACGACAGAATGTGTGAGGGTTTGCTGAAGCAACACCCGAAACACATTCTGTCGTAAACAACTGAAGCGAAGCGAAAGGCGTTAGAAATGGCTAAGAAATCAGGTGTAACGACCGAGATTATCAAAAGGGAGATTTTCTGTCTTTGAATGAATATGAAGCAGATAAAGAGGTTTACACAGGAAGGCAGATAGAGGCAAGAATTCTTACCTGGCTTTTGCTTTGCTGATAAGTCCTCATGATTGAGGCTTTTTTATTTGAAAAAGTTTACTTTTGAAGAAAAAATGGTATAATAACATAGAAAGAGAGCCATGCGACAACATGACTCCCTAAACAGTAGCACCGTTAAAAAGACGGCAGCTATTGATAAATCAAAATCATTACATGAAGTAACCTTTGATCGTCTCGCTAAAGTGGATCAGATGGTTACTTTTTTGGTTTGTTGAAGTCTAGAATCATCACGACGAGCGTGGCAAAAACCACAGCAAACGTCAGCGCTTCATACACAGACACGGCTAGTCCTTTCTAGGAGTAAAACCTTTTATAACCAAGAGGCATCACCCCCGATACTGAAGATTTAGCCACCATCTTTCTCACTTTGCTACTGCTGAAGCTATTATAGCACAGGAAAAAGAAGAAAACCAAGAGCCTAACGCCTTTCGCAAGCTTCAGTTGTTCGAAGCGAAAGTTGGGAACGGTATTGCTGTGCAAACCTTACCCAACTTTCGCTTGCTTGAAATAAATAGAGTAAAGGACTTCACTTGACATATATGTACCGTACGTATATAATAAATGTATAAACTAAGTGGGAAAGGGTTGTGAAACCAATGAATGAAATTATTAATCGTAAGGAAATTGCTGTAAACATCAATACAAGCTATACTATTGATGAATTTTGTGACATCTATCCTAATGCTTCCAAAGAAAAGTTAACTTATATATTTGAAGAGATTGAGAAGAGGTTGTTAGTTGGATTTCCAACTCTTTCAGAATTTATAGAAGATAGAAAACTGGAATGGAATGAAACCGTTACGTCTGCTGAAATCCATGCTGAAAAAACGACAGGAGGCATGAGCGGAACAGGAGTTAGCGTAATCTATAGTGTGACCTTTTATGATGAAAAGCATGATGATATTGAAACCTACCAATTTTTCAAAATTAGTGATCATCATAAATTTACTCGGACAACATTCGATAATGAAAATCTAGAGCAACATTTAGAAGAATCCATGCAAGAGTTTTATATTTAAGTTTTGATAAACAAGAGAAGCGAAGGAGAATGTATGCCATTTATTAGTTATGATTCTGAAGACTTAATTGATGAATTAAGAGAAGATATAAAGGAATTTGGAAAGGAACTGGAAGTTTGGTGCTTTTTCAAATTTATTGAGAATCGAAAAATTTACACCAATTATGATTTTGTTGGAGAGAGTGAAATCCAGGCAGACGAATTGGCGGATGAAGAACATTTAGACCGTCTACCAGCCTGGAAACTCCTGGAACGATTAGAGCAACAAAATTCTATACTATAGTGAATGTAGGTGTACGATATGAAAAAAACGTCTGAAGCCCAGTTAAGGGCGACCAAAAAATGGCAAGAGGCAAATAAAGACCGGGCGCGTTACAATCGCTATAAATCGGATGCCAAAAGATTTATCTTAAAGATTGCTTCAATAGAAGACGTCAAGTTTCTTAGCCAACAAATTCAGATTCGGTTGGACGAGGAAGCAAAGGATTGAAAAATCACCAGAAAAAAATTACAAGGCTCAGTCAGCATAAAGGAGGACATTAATTGAAAAAAACAGAGTATTCAATGGGTAGTAGGATTGAAAAGAGGGTACTGGAAGTAACTTTTTTAGTTGGAAATGGTTTTGATAAGATGCATGGAATAGCAACTTCTTATAGTGATTTTTATATTGAAGAAATCAAATCATCAGAATTGTTACAGTTTCTAAGACAGAAAGGGATTCTTAAAATCCAAGAGAATAAACATAAACTAAAAATATCTTTTTATAGCAATTCAAGTAATTATGTTTCATTTGAAGATTAGTTCGCTTAATAAATTATTAATGTATACTTCAAATTAAATATTAAATAAGATAAACCTCATCTCTAAGTCCAAATAGTAGAGATGAGGTTTATTCTATGGTGAGTAATAGATTAGTATCAAATTAGGGTGTCAAATGAACAGAAGGCGGAAAGAAAAAAGATGTGCTTATCGCCTAATCTCGTTTAAGTTAATGTGGTTAAAAAATTATCGCAGAGAAAAATTTAATTAAATAAGTAAATTTTTAAATGCCAATAGGGTATACTCTATTGGCGTTTTTGTGATTTGCTGGTATAATAGGATTTGTAAGCGGGGCATTAGAATTGGGCAAAAAATTATTTGAAAAAGGAGTAATTGAAATGGAGAAGAGGCAAAAAAAGAAAAATTCCAATAAGTATTTGATACAATTTATCCGAAGGAGAAAAAGCTTATGAGTAAAATAGGTTACATTAGAATAAGTTCCACAGATCAAAACACAGCAAGACAAATGGCGCAGTTGGAACATTGTGAAAAAATATTTGTTGATAAAGTAAGCGGCCAAAATAAAAACCGGCCCGAACTTGAAAATATGTTAGCGTATATTCGAGAAAGCGATATAGTGGTTGTGACGGAATTAGATCGTCTTGGCAGAAATAACGCTGATTTAACCGACATCATGGATCAGATTAAACAAAGAGGGGCCACGCTGGAAGTTTTAAATTTACCGCAGCTAAACGGTATCCAGGATGAAAATTTACGCTTGTTGTTAAATAATTTGATTATAGAGTTGTATAAATATCAAGCGGAATCAGAACGTAAACGAATCAAAGAACGTCAATATCAAGGCATTCAACTTGCCAAAAAAAATGGGAAGTACAAAGGGCGAAAGCGTAAATTTGAACAAGATGATCCGCGTTTATTATTAGCAATCGAATTATACATGGCCAAAAAGGAAGACGGCACCTTCAGATATTCGTTACGTGATGTGGAAAAAAGAACGGCCATTGCCAGGAGAACTTTGTTACGTTATTTTAGTGAACTTGGCATTTCTCGGAAGAAATAGTGTAGTGAATACAACAAGCATACAAAAAGACGAAAACCATTTTAGTGGATTTTCGTCTTTTTTGGCCTGTTGGATAAAGTTTTATGGATGGGTCTTATTTTTTTCTTTTAATATTTGTGAAACACTTTTTGTTTGAGAAGCATATTCCGGTTTAACCATTTCACTTAATTCGGCAGATTCCCCACCTTCACCTTCAAAATTTGTATTTGGGTCGGCACTGGCATTGAAATTTAATTGAGGATCATCATTCACATAACCTTCAATGACATACGTTCCAGTTGGGAGTTTATGCATATCCGTATAAGTAAAAGAGTGCACACCTATGTAATTATACTGGTAAAAAAGTTCGATTCGCGATTTTTGTTTGGTCCAAAAGGCTTCTTGTTCTTCTTTTTTATGGTGCATATACCATCCTCCTGCAATTACAACTACCAAAATGATGCTAAGAACTGCTATAATAGATTTGTATTTTGTATTCATTTTATCACCTTAAACAATTATAGCATAAAGTGAGGAAAAAAGATGTCAAAGATAAAAGATAACCAATATTGGAGCTTAGCTAAAGGAGCTTATGAAGATTACAGTGTAGGAAGCTTAATTAGAGATGTAGATGGGAAAAGATGGCGAGTAGTTCTAAAAGAAAGTACAAAGAATGGTTACCAAGGATATGCAGTTGTGCCAGCTGAGGAGTATATTGAAGATAAATCAGGTAATATTTTTAGTGGTAAAGATCAAACATATGAGAACATTGTTATTCTTTCACGAGGAACGGAACCAACTAAAATGGATCATGATTTAGTAACGGATGCTCAATATGTAGTGTTAGGAAAAGATAAAAATAAAAAACCTAACCAGTTTCGAGATGCGGAAAATTTTTACCAGGTCGTTCAACAACGATTTAGTCCTCAAAACATGTATGTAACAGGGCACAGCCTGGGTGGTGCTATTTCATTAGACCTTGCTGCTGAGTATGGGGCTAAGGGAGTTACATTTGCTGCGCCCAATATTTATCAAATCTTATCGCCAGAAGCAAAAAAAAGAGTGGACACGGGCAGTACTGAAAATTTAATTATTGATTATACTCATGAGGGAGAACAAATTGGCCTTTGGTCGCAATATAGTGCTCCATTTATTGGAAAGCAGTTTCGGACAACTGGCCACGGCCATGGCATTGAGTCATTTATACCTTATTTTTCTGCAGGGGGATCTGCTGAATTACTGATTCAACCTGAAGCTATCCAACAAGAAGCCACCAAATTAAAAAATATAGCGGTTAACTTCGATACGATTATTGAGACCATACGCGAAATGGAACGCAATCAAGAGGAGGCGATTCGTCTTCTTGTAAACGATGTACGCGCCATGATAAGTAGTGGAGAGCTTGCCTTGTTAGATGAGTCTGATATTGAAGAAGAATTAGGGAATATGGCTACCCAGAAGCATGGCAGTCACTATTATTTTTATGATGTGGCGTTGAGTGAAGAACTACAACAAAAGATGACGCATAAACAAAAAAGCTGGCTTGAATTCGGGGATGCGATCGGTTATGCTGCCTATAAATTTCAAAATCGAGATATAGAATTAGGGGATATGTTAGGACGTCCATTGGGTGAATATAGCCCTTATCATAAAAAGGAGTGAGCCTATGAGTAATCAGCTAGAAAGCGTGTTGCAAGATCTTAACAAGCGCCTTCAGATGGCCCTGGAATCTGGAGCAACAAACCAAGTAGAAAGCTTGCAAACGGAAAAACAAGCGTATGAAAAGAAATTAATGCGATTAAAATTACGCACAATTTTACAAGGGCGGGTACAGCAGATAGTATGGGATAGTCAGGATCAATTAAATCAAGAAAAGCATCAATTTGAAACTTGGTTTCAAGATATGAACCACATTGAAAACCGATTGAAGTTATCTTTTGATAGTCAAACAGGTGAAGCGATAGGACGTCAATTAATACATGAACGAAATCAAGTTTTACGTGATTATGGAGACGAGTATCGTGATTTAGTAAAAAGTGTAAGAATCAAGTAAGAATTTATCCCAATATCGTGAATGCGTCTTACTTTAGAAGGATGGTAGGCCAGGAAGAAGGAATGTATGACAAAACAAGAACTTATCAAACGGGTGCAAAAAAATCAAATCAAAGCGGTAGCACTCGAAAAATTGGAGCTTCATTTAGGTTGTCCAGGTTACTTTCAAGAAGAAATTGCGTTGTTAGCGATTCCATTTCATGATTTGATGCAGGATATGGAAACGAAGATTGCCGAATATCAGAAAAAGAAGATGGAAATAGAAGCTGAAATGGATGACTTAATTGAGATTGGACGACAGTTAGAACAAAGAAAGGCATAAAAATAGGTTGGCAAAAGCGGCAATCCCCTAGCAAAGAGCCTTGGAGATGATGACTCCAAGGCTCTTCTTGTAAGCTGTTTGTGAATTATTGCCATGTGTCTTATTTCCGTAAGACAAAATTAGAATAACTCGTTTATTTGAAAAAAGCAAGTTAATTTAGTTTGGATATTTGGGAATCTGATATAGCTTGATAACTTTGTAGAAGAGTGCACTACTTATTTGAAACGATTTTCGATAATCATTTTATTATTCAAATATCTATATTATCATTTATTCATATTATCATATATGAATAAAAAATAAAATCCCTGTATTTCTAGCTAATAAACGTTATAAAATTAATCATTTATTCATATTATCATATATAATAATATGAATAATATCATATCTTAGCTTTCTAATACTGAAGATAATGTTTTGAACGCTCTTCTTTGATCTGGATCTAAAATATTATCAACATAGTTATCAATCATACTTTCGATAACTTCATAAGCAAATTTGTGGGAAGTTAACTTGATAAGTAAATCAATTTCTTCTTTTGTTCGCCGTGAAATTTTAACATTTGCTACTTGATTCCTGTTTAAGCCTTTTCTTTCATTAAATTGTCTTGATTGCGATGCTGAAACGCTAACTTGTTTTTTCTCTAGCAAACTTTTATCATTTTCTTGTGCAGTTTCATTGGAAGGGACAATACGTTCTTGTCTTATTAATTTGGAAGGTTTTTTGTTTTGATTATCCATGTACTTTCTCCTTTTCAAAATAATCAATTCGATTAACTAATTCATTTGCAACATCTTTATAAAATTCAATGACTCTCAAATCATGACGGTCATTTTCTACAATGCCAGTGTTATCAAATCGTTTTAGACGTGCCATATTTGGAACCTTATGTTCAAAAATATTTTCTTCACCGAAAACTTCAGCGGCATTATCCAAAACAAATTGATCAAGTGATGCATTACCATCCATTAATACAGGTAAGACGCCACATATTTCAAAATTACCTCCATATATTTGAGAAAGATTTTGTAAGTCCTGTAAGTACATTGTAGCACCATCTAGTGATAGCTCCTGTGTTTGTAACACAATTAGAACATAATCTGAGGCCATAACTGCACTATCTGTTATATAAGATTTAGTTGGAGGCACGTCAATAAAGATATAATCATACTTTTCTTTTAGAGGTTGCAAAAGTTTTGCCAAATGCGTTATTTTTTTTTGAGTAATGGCATTAAAATCTGGATGTGATTCTTCTACGATACCATATTGTAAATCTAAAAATGTTGTATAGTTAGCAAAATCAATGTATGAAGGAAGCAAATATAAATTATCTACAATCTCAACTTCTAACCCAGAAAGATTATCTTCCTTTACAGCAGTCATCAATGTTTTATCAAAGCTAAATACTTCATTTGAATGAGCTTTTTTTGTACGAATCAAAACTGTAGTCGAATTACCTTGTGGATCTAAATCAATAACAAGACACTTTTTACCAGTTTTTGCTATTTCATATGCATTAAGTATATTATTTTTTGTTTTCCCAACGCCGCCTTTATAATTTCCAACACAAATTGTAATTGCCATTTCCCCGTCTCCTTTTTAAATTATCATATATGAATAATTATATATATGATAATATGATAATTTGATTATATGATAATAGTAGCTTAATTCCAGGCAAAAGTCAAAAAATATGATAATATGATAACTAATGTCAGTTGTTACAACTCCAATATACTGCTAATATGCGCGTTACTAGGAATTTCAATAAAATGATAATATGATAATAATCATATATAGATAAAGGTATATTATCATTTTATCATATATGATAATATACCTTTGAGATGGAATTGTCTGAAATTTAGAGTTTACATTTAAAAATAAATAGGTTATGGTAATTATTGAGAAAATAAAAAAGGAATCGTCGATTTATATTTTGTAGTGAGATACAAAATATAAATTACATTACATTTGACCAAAAATGTAATCCTAGTAACGAAACCCCAATGTGATATATAATTTTTAATTATTTACGATAAAAAAATTATACCACATTTAGGTTTATTTGACAATGGCTTTAAACGTTGAAATGAAGCCATTTGAAAAACTTTTTTTCGCTAGGAGACGATTGAGTTTCTTCCTATGCGGAATTTGTGCGGTCTTGAACAGGGATACGGCACTTCCGAAAAAGGAAGAAGTCGTAGCCTTTTTTGTTGTACGAAAAAAAGGGAAGGAGTCCAGTGTGGCATGTCCAATTCTAGTGAAACCATTGATTTATATACATACTCGGCTGTTATCAGTACCGTTGTGCATGAAGGTATCACAGCTTTTTCCAAGCGAAATAGTCGTGGAGTAATATCCATTCAGCAACATTTTGCAGCACAAGAAGCAGCCAACCATCATCGCAAGGGCGTTCAGTTTGTCGTGCGTCAGAAAGAAGACCTGCAACGAAGCAAAGGTGTGCGCGGTTTTATTGTGACCAGTCAAGAAGCGCTGATTCAGGAAGTGAACCAGTTTACACACTGGACACCGAACACGTATCGTTGGGGAACGTACTCAGATGACAAACACAAATTCATCAAGGGGCATTCGGAAGAGAACCTGCAACAAATCAATACGTATGTCATTGATGTGGATACTATGCAAGTGGACGTAGCCCAAATGATCATGGCGGCCATGAAAATCTTGAATCAAACGCCCACATTTATTCTCCAAACTAACCAGGGTTTTCAGATGTATTTTGTGTTAGAGAATCCCGTTTTCATCAGCAATGCCCATAACTTTAAGAGCCTACGTGTGGCCAAAAAAGTGGCCCAAAATCTAAAGCATGCCTTTGCGGCGGAATTACCGAACGTAGACCGAGGGTGCAATGACTTTGGTTTCTTCAGAGCGCCCAATTTAGAGAACGTGGTGTTTGAAAATGTCAGCCAAACCTTCGATTATGCCGACTTGATGACTTGGTCCAAAGTGTATAGCGACAAGCATGACCGTCCACAGCTACATGTCGTGGAAAAACCTGAAAACGTGGCGAAAGCCACAAACCAAAAATGGTTTGCCGACTTGATTCAACTCACGAATATACAAGGACGAAAAGGGCAATATGGCCGAAACAATGCCTTATTTACTCTGGGACTGGCTTGCTATTCATCTGCCATGAGCTACGAAGAAGCTTTTGATTTACTCGATGAATTCAATACGAATCTCCAACAACCGGTCTCGGTACGCGAAATGGAAAAAACGTTAAAAAACGCGTATTCCGGAAAATACCAGGGCGCAAACTTGGAGTTTATTCAGGGTATCCTGGAAACGTACGATTCAGGTAACGAAATGGAGCATTCTACGGCATTTATCTTTCATAAGCAAGACAGTCGTGTGTTTCGGAAGCATAGAAAATCACGCGAAAATCGAATCTACTCTCATTTTGAAGAATGGGAAATGGATTTAGAAGAATATATATCCAAACACATTTTGTTTGGCCAAACGTTTTTGGAAAAATCCCAACGAGAGCTTTCTGAAGAAACCAATATTCCGTTGGCCACATTAAAAAAAATACTGAAGCAATCGAAACGAATTATCAGTAAAGTGGAGGGCAAAGGTCGTTATGCGGTGACGTTGATATCCACCAATGCGATTGTGGTAGAGCAAGCGATCCGTCATGCCTTGACGAAAAAACAAGCGCAAAAAGAAAAATACTTGGCTTTTTTAGGCACTTTTTCAGAAGCGGCTCAATTTATTGGGGCAAAACTGACTTCTACCCCATCGACATCAGGCGATAAGAGCGCCATTTTGAAAGGGATACCTGGAGGGGATAGTGGTGGCCATGAAGTGTGGAATTTGCTAGAGAACACGTACCGAACGGTACGACAGCGCGATTTAAGTGCAACGGACACGGGTTAAAAGTCAATGGGTTCAATTGCCAATTACTTAATTCTAGTGACCCTGTTTTTCTGCTTATGCTTTTGAAGTTTATTCGTGGCTTATGCGAGTGTTGTCTGTTAGAGCAAGTAAGTAGTCATCAGCAAATAGTAAGGGGTGAATGTGCGTATGCACCTTTTAGGTGGAGGGCTGGCTCTTTTTGCATTTTTTCGAGATTGGGGTACAATAGAGTCCATGAACGAACGAGAAAAACGGAGGGAAGACGAGTGGATACGCGAGAATTGAAAAAACAAAAACGCACCGTGATGTTGGCGTTGGCACAAGCGTATGAAGCACACGATGCTTTGAAGTTGTCGCATGCGGCCGGTACGTATTTACAATGCGCGACCTGTCAAAAAATAATGGAATTGACGGCGGAGTCGCATCGGTTAGAACAAGAGGCTTTAGGTGGATTAAGTGAAGAAAAACAAGTGATTGCTCAAACGAAAAAAGATGTGAATGAATTTGAACGGATTCATGATTTTATTGAGCATTTTACGATCCAACAATACGCCTATTTTCGAAAATCAGGCATGATGGAGAAAGATATGCAACTCCAGTTAGACATTGCCCCCGATTTATTTCGGCATTGGAAAGCGAAAAATCGGATTCAAACGATTCCGACGAAGGTGTATCGCGTGTTCGGGAAAGAGAACCGGATTCACTATTACCGAGCGTTGCGCCAAAGTGACCTGGAGTACTTGTTGAAACGAGACGCGGTGTATGCCGTCAAAATGGATGAACTCGAAGAAGCCGCCTGGTCGAGTGTGTATGTTCCGATGGCTGACGGAGGCTATACGACGCTAGAAGAGTTGGTGGAACAAACACCCGTGGGGCATTTAACGACGCTAGAACCTGTCATGGAAAATACGCGTGTCCCTCAAATTTGTTACCCGAAAGGCTCGTACGAAGTGTTAGAATACACGGGGGATAATGGGCGATTGATCCCATTATTTCTCAAAAATGACGACACAACGGTGTTACCTAGTCACCGAGGAAGACCGATTCAAGTCCAACGCAAAGGGAAACCTCAAATGTCGATTAAAGTGGGCGATTATCTCGTACGTTCCCCGAATCGAGATTGGCACGTGTACACGAAAAAGGAATTTTTCCAGTTATTTGAGGTCAATCAATCTTTGACGTTTGTGCAAGAAAAAGAGCGCTGAAAAAGGGCTCTTTTTGTGTACTCATATAACTAAAATGTGTCCAAAAATACAAAATTATAACCGTTTACATGGACGTTCAGGACAAAAATCGGGGTTTCTGGGGTATTTTTCGTTGGAGCTATGTTTTTTATGCTAGACTAAAAAGCATGAGATATAAAGTCAATAGCGAGGACGTGAGACAGATGTTTCCACGACTATGGAAAAATAAAAAGAAAGAGAAGAAGTCTGTGTCACCGACACAGCATCTTGATCAAGAGATTGAGGCTCTCAAAGGGAAGATGAAGCACTTAAAGCAAGAGATTGAATTCGAATCTCGGAACTTTCGGTTGCGAAAGAGACGTATAGAGCTTGGTGAGGAATGAAAATAAAACCCATGAAGGGTACGGCGAAGGCGATGTCAGCATGGGGACATCGCTTTTTGCGTGATGGAGAGATACATCTGCGCACACACAAGATGAAAAAAGTATACAAAAATACAAAATTGTAACCGTTTACACGGTCGTTCAGGACAAAAATCGGGGTTTCTGGGCAATTTTACGTTTTGACACTTGTTTTTATGATACGCTAAATACAAGCTAGTGACAGACTTAATGAAAGGGTTTGCATGATGTTAGCTTAACTAATAAAGGGAAAATGGCAAAAGAAAAAACGTCTCTGTCGGGAAGAGACGTCAGAATACTTTGTTATTCTCAAAAAAGATGGAGATGAAACACCATGAAATGTCAAACTTATTATGCCCACGGATATTTAGGCGGTTGATAAATATCCTGAAAGTGAAAGAGTTGATAGTAGAGCTATCAGCTCTTTTTTTGTGTTAAAATACGCCAATCACTCATGTTATCATTACGTATATTCACGGCATTTTTTTTATTTTCCATTTTTCTTAAACCTTCAAAACTCTCATTGGCAAGCCTTTCTCCGATAGGATGATGCCCTTTGATATATTCAAGCTTGGCTTTAACAAATAATGTATCGTAGTAAACTACATCATCTTCTAATTCTTTGCTTAGTTTAAGTGCTTTATCAATATAAGGTTCACTTTCAAGGAAATCATTATTCATGTCTAATCCATACGCTGCATTATAATAGGCACGTAATATATGCCTTTTTGTTTCGTAATAGGGAAAATATAGCTGAAAGACTTCTTCTAGCTTTTTAATTTGTCTATGAATTTCTGATGAATCGTCAATAAAGAAAAGTATACTTAAGAGGGATAAGGCTTCAAAATAATAAAGTGTGGTTTGATTACGAAGCTTCTTCCAAAGGGGTTGGATATCCTTTTGGCACACTTTTCGGTCATTTGTGAGAGAGAATTTATACATGGCATCTACACTTTTCTCTAAGTCTTCAATTTCTGGGGCATCATGATTTTGTAAGTAGGTTCTGCAGTGCTCATGGAATTCTTTAATACCATCAACATTTAACGTACTACCTAATTCTTTAAAAAGACGTAAAATCTCTTGTCGATCTGTCAACTCATAATTGTTAGCAATGAGCATAAATTCCTCCACATCTAAATTTAAATTATTTACAATAATTAAAAATTGTGGAAAACTGACGGTCACTTCATTTGCTTCAATGCGTCTATAAGTCCGAATATTAATGTCATGACCAGCAACCGTCGACTGTAAAATGTCTCTATTTTCACGAATCGTTTTGACAATCGTGCCAAAATGGTCTGAAATGTTAATGTTTTGTGACATTTTTAACCCTCCTTTCGTGTAAAAATGTATAATTTACACACCTGGAATTTTGAGCGGACACATCTGTCCGCTCCTCAAAAAATGAAAATGGCTTTAAATAACAATTGTAGTGCAAGAAAAAAGTTGCCTTAGGGCAAAAGCGGACACATCTGTCCGCTCAGCGAAAAGGCTTTTAAATTATAAAAACTATGGTAAAATAAGCTTGTGAGTAGATTAAGAAAAAATCTCACTGTATAAAATTTGTTTCAAAGAAGAACGGGGGTAATCAGGATGTACTTATTATTAAGTTTTGTGGGTGTTAGTACACGTGGACATCTTCTTATCGGCTGATTATTATATTAAATTCAAATAATTATTTGACAACGGATTCACAATGAGGTAAACTCATATGCGAATTCAGTGACAGATAATATACAAATAGGCGAAGCACACAGTTCAATTAACTTGGCGGAAAATTGACTTGTGCTAGGAAGGTCTCTCCTTCCTCACCGCAACTCTTAACACATACTTAAGAAACGGCGCCTCACCAAGAGTTATTGTATCATTTTCGAGATAGTTTCGCTATCAGAAAGTAAATGATTTTCTGGGAGTATGTCTAACTACAGGCATATTACAGAGATTATTCCACATTCTGACAGAATGTAAACTTCGGAAAATATATAATGGCATTGGCGAGCGTTCTCTACTTAAGTAGGGGACGCTCTTTTTTTTGTAGCTGGATATAAATATAAGGGAGGAAAAAGCCGATGATGTCAGTTATTCCAGATAAGCGTACCATGAAAGCAATGAATGAACCGATGCAGCAACGATTGGAACATCGACTCGTCAAAACCAAAAAAAAGAAACGAAAACCTAAAGTCCAACGTTTAACGTACCGACAGTTAGAGCGAACACGGACACCCATTTTTATTAAAACGTTTGATAGAGACAAATACATGTATGTGTGTGATCAACTCCATACGAAGGGAATCCCCAGTGCTGTGAATCTCAACACTTTAAAGTCTGTTCCTTTAAAAGATTTATATTACAACATTCGTCATGTTCGAGTAGCGGATACAACAAGTGAGAAACAACAAATTATCGCAAGGCGCAAACAAGCCGATGCCGAGTTATTATTTTTAAAAGGGATGCAACAGTGGGTCATTGTTCCTACCCCTTAATCTTTTCCATGCCAATGAAAAAGAAGCTGTCTGCTCGGACGTTTGTCCAGCCGATCCACCTTACCTTTTTCAGATGTGTTCTTTTAACAATTTCATAGGGATAGAATTTCCTAATTTGGAACTTTCCCAATCAACGGGTTCATACAAATTAGTTCACTCATTTATCAGCACTAGCTGAGTGAAGTAGCGGTTGGAAGGTGATACCGAAACCTTCGTGCTCTCTGGTTACCGGACTAGCCACAAACGGAACGTGATTGGATATAACTTGTTTTGCCAAGACCTGTCAGCAGACAGCGAGCGAATGGAACTAGGTTATATAGCTGATCAAGGGTTGGGATGTTTCTGAAGCCTCAAACATCCACTTGATTTTTAAACACCGGTACGGTGAAAGAAATAGGTGAAAATGGGTCTTATCCCCAATTCGAGCCGTGATTCGCCTATTTCTTTGACCGTATTCTCTTCTTCATTGGCATGGAAAAGAGTCCAGTCGTTTCCTAAGAAGCAGAAAGGTTTGTTTTTTCTTTCCTGATTTTTCCCTTTTTGCCAGGCGAGATACTCCTTTTTGTTGGCCTTTCTGCTTCTTAATAGGTTGAAACAACAAGTGGAATTTAATTTATAGTATACTAAAAGTACATAGAGAGGATGAATGATATGCAGACCATCTTAGAGAAAGAACAAAGAGAAGTAGGACAAGTACTTCGTAATGAAAAATGGTTATTGGTGGAGTTGATTTACGGCTACTGTTGGTTTGAGAAGGGGATTCTTCTTTCGAAAAGCGAATTAGCAGCCTATAGTCTCGATCAATTAGAATTTATTGAACAAGCGATTGAAAGCAGAGAGTCAGAACTTATCGAAAGGGGCGTTTCAGTATGAACAAGAAAAAATGGATTATTGGCATTGGGATTGGTGCGGTGTTACTTGTTGGAGGAGGCTATGGCCTCACTCAGTATCAGACACATGCGAAAGCAGAAGAAGAGCAACAAGCCTTTGAAACTAAACAAGATCAGCTTGCAGAAAGGGTCAATTCTTACAAAAAACAGGCTGCGGCTTTTTACCTCACGGCTAAAAAAGAGCGACTAGCTGAAGAGGTGACCACAGAACAAGTGGCGGCATTAGAAAGTCAATTGAATCAATTGAAAGGGAAAGAAATGCGAGTGGCTATCGCTGAAAAATTGAATACGGCTATTGTTGATACAGCGTATGCCAGTAAAATGGTTGATTTACGCGAACAAGTCAACGATTTACTAGATCAAAACGGAGCGTTAGCCGAAAAAGCCAATGTGGCCGCCGTTGAAAAACAAGCCACGGAGCTAAAAGAAGCGAAACCCGTATTTTATGCAGAACAGAATAAAATCATTCAGCGAGCTAAACAGCAACAAGCCCAAATTAAGAAAGCCAATCAAGCTGTAGATAACTTATTTACCGACACATCGAGAAAAACGATCAAGTCTAACGTAACGCGAACGCAATTTCAAGCGGCCTTAACGGAAAAAAATAAAGTGAAACAAGCGAAAGCGAAACAGGCACTCATTCAAGACCTGAATCGTGTCGAAAGCCACTTAACCGCACAAGAAAAACAAGCAGCCGAGCAAAAAGCACAAGAAAAAGCAAGTGAACCACAGGCAAAAGGCTCTTCAAATACAGCCAAGGGTTCTTCTTCCCCTTCAGCAACTCAAGGAAGAGGTTCATCAACACCAAGTTCCAATTACACAGCGCCAAGCTCACCAAATCAAGGGAGTACTTCTTCTTCAAAGAAGTCAACAGCAGGAAATTCAAGCAGTTCCTCAAGACAACCCTCATCCAGTAAGAAACCATCGTCAAATGGTGGTTCTTCTTCCAATTCAGGAGGTGGAAGTCTTACGCCAGGAGATAGCTGGGATATTGATTTAGATCAAGGTGGAAGTATAACAGGTGGTGAAAATGGGAATACGTGGCAAGGTGGAACATCTAAATAAATTAAAAAAAAGACGTCAAGGCGACATGCCTAGGACGTCTTTTTTTATGGAAGGTGAGTATATGTCGATAAGAGCACCCACAAATACAAGGTAAGACTTGATTGTAGAAATTAAAAATGGAGGTATTTAAGAAAAATGTATTTATCAATGAAAAAAAATTTATCTATTTTGACAGTGGTCTTAGTTTTTTTATCTGCTTTGCTAGCCCCCATACACTCAGTTTTTGCGGCTACTAGTGGGAAAGCTACAGATCCATCACAAATAACAAGTTCAGATGGTGAAAAGAAAACAGAGGAAGAAGAGGCCATTTTGAAAAAAGGCTTTGTTTTAAGCTCTTCTATGAAAAAAAGTGCTAAAGCAAGTGCTCAAGTTGTGTATAATGGCTCGATTTCTTATGGTGGTTCTATCGTAGGAGATTTTAAAGTTAACAATGTGCAGGCGTTTTGTATAGAGCATGCGAAAGGAACGCCGGCTACAAATACTCCAAATGATGGCGGAAGTATCTATCAAAATAAAAAAGTAGCAGCTATTCTATATTGGGGCTGGGGGGGAGCCAAAAATATATTTGGTTCAGACCGTGACAGAGGGATTGTATTGACTTCCTTACTAGCAAGTGAAATGTATACAGGTAGTTATCAAGGTGGTAAAAATATCGCAGGATATGAGACCTTAAAGAGTAAAGGAATGGCGCAAGATGTTCCTGACGATGCTAAATCATTTACAAAAAACATTCTAAATTCAAGTGTAGTAGGGAATGTTCAAAAAACGGAAACAAATAAAGTTAATGCGGATAGTGAAAATAAATTCACATTCACCTTACCAAACCAAATATCACTTATCAATGTAACAACTGGGGCTAAACAAACAGGAGGTCAAGTGACAATTAAAGGAGGAGACTCTTTTTACCTAACGGCACCGTTAACGTATGATAATGATTTTTCTTCAGGGAATTTATACGGAAGTTTAAAAGCTTACTTGCCGTTAGTTTATAAAATGGAAGATACAAGCTTACAAAGATTAGCAGTAGGTGTGAACTTGGATCCTGCGAATGCTATTTCTTTTAAAGCTAATTTTGAAGCACAAACAGGTTCCATGAAAGTAATCAAAAAAGGTAACGATGGCAAATTATTACCAGGTGTGAAATTTGAAATTAAAGATACGAATGGTAAATCCATCGCTAAAGGGACTACCAATGCGAATGGCGAATGGAGCCAATCAGATTTAAGCTATGGAAACTATGTGTTAGTCGAAACCAACACGATTCCAGGATACCACTTGAATAATAAGACGTATCCCTTCACCATTGGCGCAAGTACACAAAATATCACGATGAATGTAGTAAATGAAGCGCTAGTACCTAAAATCCAAACGACAGCAACCGATCAAGAAGACGGCGACAAGAGCCTAGAGCCATTGAAACAAGTCTCCATTCAAGATGATGTGATTTTCAGTGGTTTAACGACTGGAAAACAATACACCGTCACAGGGACTCTCATGGATAAAGAAACTGGAAAACCAGTTATGGTCAACGGTAAAGCGGTGAAAGCAAGAAAAATCTTTACGCCAACAACTGAAACAGGAACAGCAAAAGTCATCTTCACATTTGATGCATCCTCGTTAAAAGGTAAAGAAGTCGTTGTCTTTGAATCGTTAAGCTTAGATGGTAAAGAAGTGACCACACATGCGGACTTAGCGGACAAAGGCCAAACCGTTGAATTTACTAAACCTAAAATTCAAACGACCGCAACCGATAAATCAGACAATGATAAAGTGGTCGCACCAGAGAAAAAAGTTACAGTCACAGATGTGGTAAAATATACGGATTTGACAGTTGACAAAGAATACACGGTAACAGGAACGCTCATGAGCAAGCAAACAGGCAAAGCCTTACTCAGCGATGGAAAGCCCGTAACAGCCACAAAAACATTTATAGTAAAACAAAAAAATGGCAGTGTTTCACTTGACTTTACATTTGATGCTAAAGCATTGAAAGGTCAAGAAGTGGTCGTATTTGAATCTATCACACGCGACAATCAAGAAGTCGCAGTCCATGCTGATATCAAAGACAAAGGCCAAACGGTTCGTGTGGCAAGTCCAGAAATTGGCACGATGGCCACTGACAAAGCCGATGGCGATAAAACGCTTGCGTACAATCAAAATGTAACTTTAGTGGATGAAGTGAAGTATCAAGACTTAACTCCAGGTCAAACCTACGATATTCAAGGGACTGTTATGGATAAAAGTACAGGAAAAGCCTTAGTTGTCAATGGTAAAACAGTTGTTGCAACTGGATCTTTCACAGCAAAAACAGCGAACGGTTCAGCGAAAGTAGAATTTACATTCAATACAAAAAGCCTGGATGGAAAAGATTTGGTCGTCTTTGAAGAGCTTTATAAAAACAAAGAATTGATTGCAGAACATAAAAATATCAACGATGCCAATCAGACCGTGAAAGTCGCAAAACCAAGTGTCATTATTATGCCGAACATCCCGAAAACGGGTGATCAAAGCATGGTGCTTTTTGTTGAATTTGGTGCCATCTTAATCGCTTTAGCAAGCTTAGTTCTTGTAAGACGCAACAAAACAAAACAAAACTAAATGAGAAGATTCAAGAAGTGAAAAACAGGATCATAAAATATGAAATATGTATGTATACCGATGAAAAGCGCCTTTCCTGGCGCTTTTCATTTTAACAGAAGGGGGGGGGAAAGGTGGAATACGGCTATCGAGTGAAGTTTCACACACCGAATCGACCCGTTACAGTCTTATTACTCTTACCGTATTGCTTAGAGGCCAGTATTTGTGCAGGTATATTGGAAGACTGGCTTGCATTTAAAGCGGAAAAAGAACAACGCTTACAGTGTCAATTAAAGAGCGGTCAGGGAAAGAGGAAAACCTATCGCCCGATACAGAAAGAAGGCCTAGTGGTGGATCGTGTAACGATTATCTCTCCAGAAGGAGTTGCGCGTGAAAAGAAAAGTACGACACCACTCGTGAGTTTAACGAGACAAGATGAACAGTTTATTTACCAAAGAAAACTTGTAACAACAAGATAATCTAGAAATGAGGAAGAATAATGAAAATCAACAACATGACATGGAAACGAAAAATGATGACAGGAGCGCTTGCGACAAGTTTACTTGTCTTACCATTATCAGGGTGTGGACAAGTAACTTCTGATTCAAAAGCTGATGCTTCTGAAGCGCCAAAAACAGAAGAAATGCAACAAGAAACAGGCCATAATTTTAAGAATATCAACTATAGTGCTGAGCGCTATTTAAGCTATATCTAT
This sequence comes from Listeria sp. ILCC797, assembly GCF_900186185.1. NCBI lineage: Bacteria > Bacillati > Bacillota > Bacilli > Caryophanales > Listeriaceae > Listeria > Listeria sp. ILCC797. Next base: position 19,984 of record NZ_FYBS01000017.1, on the reverse strand, counting down.
GAAACAAAAAGTACCGAAATAAAAGATTTATTAGGGATTGATCGTGAACAGTTTGAAGCCCAACAAATAGACTTTTTTGCGGATCGTGCAGGCAGTGTCACGCCAATTGACTATCCACTCGTGATTCAATATGAAAATTTCTATGAAGTCTATCAACCAGAACAAATTAAAACGGAATATGCGACAGCGATGGTCGCTTATTTTGAACAAATTCAAGGAGATTACTCCATTGAGAAAGTAGAAAAAACAAGCAACGGGGCAGAAGTAACGGTTAAAACGAAAGGCATTGCATTGAACGCCTTAGCAAGCCAAGCGAATGAATACATGGATAGTTTAATTGGTTTTGACCAAAACATGGCATTGAGCAAATATCCATCGGATGAAGTTCAAAAAGCCAATGCTGTACTCCAGTTCTGGGCAATGGGCCAACTCTACAAGCAGGGGAACAAAGCACCACTTCTTGATGAACCTGTTGAATATACTCTTTTCTTCGAAAAAGATGTAGATGGCAATTATAAACCAAGTGACGATGCGATGAAGGATGTCTATTCCGGCAGCAGTAAGAGCACATATGAAGACGGAAAGGAAATCTAGATGACGACGAACCAACTGATTGAGTCATTTTTTCATATTGTTGGGCAGTTGATTGGCCAATTTGTTCACCTGTGGTTAAGCGCGCTTGGCCTGATTGTGGTCTCTGTCCTTTACATTATAATTTATTTCGCTGTAGTAGGCAGTCTGGTGTTTCTCGTTATTTATGGTTTGATTCGATTTATACGGAAAAGGAAGTCTAAGAAAAACGGACAAAGGTAAGTCCTGATGAAGAGAGGTGAACACATGCTTCAGATTGAATATGTCAACGGGGAAGACCTGGATATTCAGCCTCATTTAAAACTACCTTATGAAAAAGCGAATCTATTAGGACAACAAAAAAGTGAAGAATTACTCTCTTCCGAACAGAAACAAGAAGTCGCGTTTATTATCTGGGTAGATGAGGTGAAACGGTATGAGTCTACGTTCTATTTTCCTTATGAATGGTTTGATATCGAGGACATTATTGCGGAAGAATTGGCACACATGGCGGATCAAGAGAAAGCCGCCCAATTTCTTCAATACTTTCGTGAACAATTGGACTCGTCAACCAAAAAACGGCTGCCTAAACATCCGAAACCGGTGGAAAAAAGAAAACCCACACGTACACGAACTAAAAAAGTGAAAGAACCAAAGGCTGCATCATCCCCAAATCGAGCGCATCGACCTTTTTGGTGGATAGGAAGCCTGGTGGGTGGCATAGGTGTAGTGCTGGTACTGGCGTTTCTTTTATGGCCACACGAAGCGCCGTCTTCTCCGACGTATGAAGCCTTGATGGAAAAACACGCCTATGCCCAAGCGGCCAAAGCGTATCCCGATAAAACAGCCATGATATATGACCAGCTATGGACAAAAGCCTTACAAGGAAAAGAATCGGATCAAGCGGCCTTTTCCGCCTTTGCGAAAGCCCATCCACAGAAAACCACCTCATGGGATCAAGCGACACTAGCTGGCGATTCAAATGCTGTACGAAAAGCGTATGAAAAGGAGCCAGCTCTGTTTCAAAAAGATGCCAAACGCATGGAGATTATCGGTTATGCGTATCTGAAGAACCAACAAGTGAAGCAAGCTAAAGCCATTGTGGCCGATTATCCAAGTGTGGAGTTGGAAAAGCACATCGCGCAATATGAACAACTTCAGCTTTCCATTTCGCATCGCGAAAAAAAGATTCAAGCGTTACAAAAAGATCCGTTAAAAAATGAAAAGGCGATCCAAAAAGAAATTGACTTATTGTATCAAGATAAGGAAGCGTTGGCGCGCCTATAGGGGGGGGCAGTATGAATTTTTTACCTTTCATCTATGACAACTTTGGTTGGCTTCCAGGTCTAGGTATAGTTCTAGGTCTATTCCTCGCATGGGGGATGTCCACGTATATCGACAAGAGAATGGCAGAAGATGTGGAAGCGGACCTTCAAAAATGGAAAGAGGAGAACTTGGCGGAAAAGAGAAAACAAGAAGCCGTAGCAGAAACGTTTCTAAGAAGCTGGTTGACCGATTCTATTTCAGAAGGACAGCTTACGACCTTCGCATATGAAAAGCGAGAATGGAATGGGGCGTATGAGGTTTGCTATGAAGTACGCCTCCAACAAAAGAAAGACATTCGCTATGTCACTATCAGCGCGTATGACATGGAGTTATGGAAAAAACAAAAACGATTACGTAGAGAACTAGAAAATAAAAAAAGGAGTGAAAAAATTGACTGAAAAATTGAATGCAAAGAAAAAGAGTGTGGTCATCGGTAGTATCTGTGCCTTGTGTCTATTTGGTGCCGCAGGTATTGGCTGGGCGACTTATGGGGAAGAAGAGAATTCCGTACATGAAAAGACACCTCAAGAGAAGCATGAACAAAAGCAAGTGAAGCAAAACCCATTTTCAAACAATACAAAACAAACTTCTCCAAAAACAACCTTTCAACAAGAGAAGAACGCTTCCTTATCGGGGCTTTTCAGCTCACATGAAAACCCAACCGAAGAAGATAGTCCTACACGATTTAATGAAACTACAGATACAGCTTCATTAAGCCAACAGCGAGAACTGGCTCTTCAACAACTTACACAACAAGTTCAGAAGCTCCAACAAGAGAAGGCAACAGCCAACATCATTGCGACGACTGTAAAAGAGACACCGGAAAGGACGCAACCTGTTGTGGAACCCACCATACCGACAACACCCATTACTCCTGACCCTGCACCCGAGGAGGACAATACCAATCCTGCTTTCCCAGACACAGATGTGACGGATGCCGTTTATTTATCCGTGCCAAGTGAAATCACGATTCATGCATTCGCTTCGTTCGATATCCAGACATATGCAGTAGCTGTGGATGGAAATGGAAATGACGTATCTACGGCTATTCAGACAAAAGAAACGTTAAATACACAACAACTAGGTGATCAAATGCTAACGGTACAGGTACAACAGGGACAAGCGTACGCCGACAAACAAATCACAATTCATGTGGTTAACGATGCGCCACAAATGGAAGGGATTACTTCGCAACGGGTGGAAGTGGGACAACCATTTGATCCACGTGCTGGGATTAGCGCCAAAGATACCGAAGAAGGCGATATGACTCCTTTGATTCAAGTCAACAGTGAGGTCGATACTAGTCAGCTTGGTGATTATCTGGTGACCTACACCATCACTGACCAGTTCGGAGCGCAACAAACGCAAACCAGTGTGGTGACGGTCTATGCGCAAGCACCAGTCATAGAAGGAATCGATGACTTAGAAATCTCCCAAGGGACAAATTTTGACCCTATGGAGGGTGTCCAAGTGCTGGATGCATATGGTGAAGTGACGTTAACCGTGACAGGTGAGGTTCAGGTAGATGAACCAGGCATGTATGACGTCACGTATACGGCTGTCAACAAGTATCAACAAAAGACAGAAATTCATCGTGTGGTGACGGTCACAGCACCTGAAGAAAGTGTGGCGTAACCGTTGTTGAAAAAACGCCTGGTATGGAAAATCATCCTCATATTATTGCCATTCGTCCTACTGGGTGGAGCAGCAATCGCTCTTCTTGGCGGTCAATTTTTTGGACAAGGAACGGATGTGGAGAATGTTGCAGTGGGAAGTTGTGCCCCCAGTGCTACATTAGATGAAGCAAAATGGAATGAAGGCTTTGCCCATGCAGGTGTGTTCAAAGGAAAACAAGATATCTTTCTTGCATACGCACAAGAACAAGGCATTGACCCCGTTTTATTTGCTTCAATCGCAATGAGTGAAACGGGTTGGGGAAGTAGTCAAGCTGTTACCAGAAAAAATAATCCAGGTGGCTTAATGGATCCCGCAACCGGGATGGCCACCGTTCGTGTCTTTCCCACGCTAGATGAAGGCTTACATGCCATGGCAGTGACGTTGCATAATCGCGTGGTGGAAGACGGATTAGATACCATTGAAAAACTTGGAAAAGTTTATGCCCCCATTGGCGTCGCGAATGATCCATTTAACATGAATGCGAATTGGATTCCGACCGTGTATTCGATTTCCGAAAAGTTTGGCGGACTTACTCAAAACTGCTCAGCAGAATCATCCGTCGCCGTTGTAGGAGAAAAAATTAGTTACTTTGATGCCGTGATGCGTGAAGCCCAAAAATATCAAGGGTGGACGTATGCTTGGGGAGGAAATAACCCGCAGAGTGGCTTTGATTGTTCAGGGCTTACACAGTGGAGCTTTCTCCAAGCCAATGTCCATATTCCCCGTACAGCATCAGCACAGTATCAGGCCACGACGCGTATTCAAGCTAAAGATGTGAAGGCGGGGGACTTAATCTTTTTTAAAGGTACCTATGGGGGATCGAATCACATTAGTCATGTTGGGATTGTCATCGATCAACAAAATATGTATGACTCCAATAGCAGTGGCATCGGCTATCATAACTATCATACAAGCTATTGGCAGCGTCATTTTGCTGGCTATGGACGCGTTACCAGTAAATAGAAGGGAGAAAGCAAATGAAAAAGAAAATCGCGCTGGTTGCGCTCATTTTGCTGGGTGTTCTAGGAGGAAGCATTGCAGGCTATACATGGGGAACGACCTATGAACAAGCAACAAAACAGTCTTCCGAAAAGCAAGAAAAAAAACAAGCAACGAAACAAAAGACGGAAGAGATTCAAGGGAACACAACGTCGAATACGCACATTGTCAATTCAGAAGAGCAAGAAAAAAAGCAGGCCATTTTGGCGATCAATGAGAAAGTAGTACACGCCTACTTTGAGTATACAAGTACGGAGACCATGATGAAACAAGTGTTGGCCGTATCGAGTCAAGATTTTCAAGGAAAAATAAAAGAAGCATCCGGCGCATCGGGTGAAGCCATTAAGAGTCATTTAGTATCCGTACAAACCTTTGTGGATATGACCAGCGTCTTCCATCCGGAAGTGGTTAATTTGGTCACCAATCGTATAGCCGTGAATGGACAAACGTATCAACAAACGTCGTATGCCCGTTATCAATTTACCAATGAGGAAAATGAATGGAAATTAGCGTCCGTTGCCTTAACCCCTATTCAAGATACGCAAAAAGTACAATAAGAAAGGAAGCGAAAAAGGATGGAAAATCAATCTCTGCAAGAGAATACTTTCCCACGCAATGAAGAACAACCATTGAATGGTTATGAACGTGTCAGAAATGAAATTTTGAAAAAAATAATCAACAAACACTACGTGATTGGAACCGTTCTTCGCTATCAAGATCATCAACAGACGGCACAGAACAAACCCAATTATCAGCGAGCCCTATATTTCCTTGAAGGCGCTGGTATTCAAGTGAATGGCGTGATTATTTCAGATAAGGTGCCCAAAGAGTTAAGTCAACGAATAGGGCTTGTACATGAGTGAACCTAAGCTCCATTTTGATCCTGATAGGCCGGAGGGAAAACCTGCTAAAAAAGGGAAGAGCACCACCAAATCCAGCAAAGAAAGAAGATCTACTCGTCAAATTCCGATGCACCGGCACCGTCTTCAAAATGGGCTAACCATCTTTTTTTATGTACTCTTTACCCTGTTTTTTATCGTGATTGTGATGAATGTAGGTCGTATGAATACCGTCATTGATTTAGCGAATAAAAAAGAAGTGAAAGCGAACGATATTGCCGCAGAAATTCAACAATCTCAACAAATTGGGAAAATCGTATCGTTTGAGGGCAATAAGTGGTTGCAGACTTTTTTCACACATAGTAAAAATCAGGCGGAACAAGACAAGCGTGTCAAGCAACTGAATGCGCATCTATCTGGAAGTTTAGAGATAAGTGGGTTTGATATATCCGGAAAAGATACAGTTCGGAGTGTCAAACAGGTACAAGAAATCAAACAAGAAACCGTGTCTCATTTGAAAGAGATAACGGTTTATAAGACCACTTACGATGTGCAATTTGTCGAACAAAATCATGATCGAAATGTGCAAGTGGTTCTATATGGCATCTACCAGGATGACAAAATGAAATTAATTCAAATTCCAGAATACTTGAATGCAAACAAGGATACAGGTGAAAGTCACAAAGCCCCTTACACGTCAGAAGATTTAGAAGTAAAAGGGGAAGTCATTTCTGGTGCAGAAAAGACGAAAATGACACAATTTGTGGAAAAATTTTTAGCTTTATATTGTCGAAATGATAGCAATTTAAACTTGGTAGCTTCTGTCCAAGGCATTGATGGTGGCACTTTTCAAACCGCTACCTTAACCAATAGCGTTAGAAAAAATGGAAAGGTGGTGGTACAAGGCACGTATACATTTTATTTCCAAGAGTCATCTGCATACACATCCGCATTTACCTTGGAAATGCGTGAAAATAAAGGCAGTTATTTTGTGGACAAAATGAATGATTAGAAGGGAGGTGGATGAAAGTGGATTTACCTTTTGATTTATCCGGTTTATGGACATCACTGAGTGGTCAATTGATGATTGTGTTAGCGATTGCAGGCGTTGTGGTCATCATTTTGGGTGTGTTTACTCAAGGGTGGATGAGAGCCATAGGAGCAGCAATCGGAATTCTAGTCGTCGCAATGTTTGTGATATCTTTTGGCCATTTAACAGAAATTGGGCACTTTCTTTATGATGGAGTCTTTAATACGCTTGGCAAATAAGAAAACGAATCGAAAAGGAAGACTTGTGTCTCTACACAAGTCTTTTGAAAGGAGCGAAAGGAATGGAAATAGATTATACCAAAATGTTAAAGCAAGGCATACGCTTCTACACGTTCCGAGGCCATCCCATTCCTTATATGAAAAATGGCATATCTATGTCGCAATTAATCATTGTAGGCTTATTAGTGGGTGGTCTATCGATATTTGGATTAATCGGACTGTTCTTACAAGTCACGTGGATTCAACATGCTTTTACAAAAGGATGGTTACTGCTTTTTGGAGGAATCATACTCCTTACCTGGATTCTTTTTACATTGAATTGGGATAAGAAAAATTTTTGGCTTTATGCGCTGGATCGCTTCTCCTTTCAAAAACAGCAAATGATCCAATATGAGCATGGCCATCATGTTGCACATCCAATTGAAACTACAGTGGTCTATATCACGAAAGGACGTTAACTAAATGGGAAGAAAAGGAATCAATAAAGCGCTGTCTCCTTATGGACAGATACAAGGGAATGTGCTGTTATCGCCAACGAATGATGTTTTTGCCTTGTATCGCTTGGATATGCAAGACTGTCCTTTAAATGATATTGATTTTTTTAAGGGATATGTGGAAGACGGGAAAGGCGTCTTCTCTCATGAAGAGTTTGACTATCATTTATTAGATGTGCCGGAAGGCTATGACATTGAGGAGCACATTCAAAAAACCGTGGATAAAGTGTTAATTCGAAATGGTGAGGTGCAGCAGGAATATTGGGAAAGAGCTGGCCGGATTTTAAAAGATGAAGTGCACAGTAACCACTACGTGCAGTATTTACAGGTACGTTTGACAAAAGAAGTGGAAATTGTAAATCCGGTGGATTTCTTACAAGAATTATGGACACGCGCTAAGCAAAACTTAAAGCAAATAGCAGGTAACGAAACTTTGGAGAAGAAGCCGTTACAACATTACATTCGTCTGGAAAACATGTTGTTTGAAGATTTGAAAAACTATAAGAAATTAGACCGGGTAACAGAAGAAGAAATGAACCGTATTTTGTATTATCAATTTCATCGTGCCGATCAAAGACCCTTATCTCAAGTGCATGTAGATGCCTTCAACCGGCAAGAAGGCATTATAACGAACCATAAAGGTTATTTAACGATTGAACAGTTAAACAAAACCCATTATATCTCGGTATTACCCGTTGTCGAGACTCCTGAAGTGATAAAAGGGAGTGCTTTTATTCAACGCTTACGTGATACCTTACCCTTTCCGTTTGAGACGCATAGTCATCTTCGCTTTATGAAGCAAGAACGTAATTTGCGTCAAATTAGTAAGATTCGTGATCGGGTGTATTGGCAGGAAAAAGATCGGGATCAAACCGATAGACCTTTGGAAGAAGATGATGTCCTAGAGAAAGGAGAAAGTGCTTTAAAAGATTTACAATCAGGCATCCGACAGGATCACCTTCAACTGGCTAAAACTACGTTATTCTTTGTTTTATATGCCGATTCCAAAGAAGAGTTAGACCAACGGATAAAAAGTTTACAGTATGCCGTCAAGTCGACCGCTTTCCGTGTGTACCAACCCGTTGTGGATCAATTAACCTTATTTCACCAAGCGTTACCAGGTACTAAGTATAGTTTTCAATTATTTGAACGAGAAATGTCATCAGGCTATATATGGGATATGGGGCTTGATTTAGAAACACAAATTGGGAATCGTTACGGGATTCCTTTAGGTCGTGTCATTACCCATAAAAAGTTTCGAGATGCCGATGAAGCACGGGGGATGTCTTCCAAAATGTTTTGGTTTAACCCAGCTTTAACGAAAAAAGCCATCAAGGGTGCTACCGCAACGAATGGGAATACGCAGATTATCGGGCCGCCTGGCTCAGGGAAAAGTGTGACCGTGAAGTATATATTTTGTTGGTTGCCTGACTTAGGCCAGAAAGTGCTTTATGTGGATCCCAAAGATGAAACCGAAGACTTTTTTATGCGTGCTTTGGAGGAATATGGCCATATTCCAGAATTTCGTAAGAAAGTGGAGCGAATTAACTTCCTTCGCCTATCGGGGGAAGAAAAAAATCGTGGCTTATTAGACCCTTTACGTTTTTTACAAGGGGAAGAAGCAGAAACGGCAGCTTGTGAAACGCTCGAACACCTTGCGGAAGTGGATAAAGTAGCGAAGACCACGTTGACAAAACGGCTGATTATCCAACGAGCTGTAAAAAAAGTAGTATCGGAGCATCCTCAACAAAATTTATCTCGTGTACTCGATGAAATACGAAAACATGACCCAGAAATGGCAGAAGTCATAGAAGGTTATGATAAGACGATTGGCCGCGTACTTTTTGGACGAGATGATTCACCCATGATGGATTTTTCCAATCCTATTACGGTTTTGGGCATTGCAGGCTTACAGCTTCAGACGAAAGAAGAAATCAAAGAAAAACAAAAACCATCTAAAACGCAATATGTTTCATTTATTATCATGGAAAACTTGTATCGTCTTGTCAGTGTGTTTTCGAAAGACCGAAACCAAGATGCTGCCATTATTTACGATGAAGCAGGTGGAATGGAAGATACAGCAAGTGGCCAAGAAAAAATCATTGATAGTTTGCGGAAAGGACGCGCGAACAATACCGATATCTATCTCATCTCACAAGCCGATTTAGATGTAGCCGATGAGAAGAAAAAAGAACTCATTAGTTATAAATTTATGTTTAAACCGAAGGGGAAAGACGCTCAAATACGGGCTTTAGAATCGCTAAAACTGGAAGTGAATGAGGAAAATCTGGAAGTGATTGACAATCTGAAACAAGGCACATGCCTTGTACAAGATCACTTAGACCGGACGCAACCCATTGTCGTGGATGTTCTCTTTGAAGAATGGTTACGTGCTTGCTCTTCCACAGATAAAACAGAAGAACGCATTCAAGATGCGTTAGCCTTGGAAGAAGAAAGGGGGTTACTCGCATGATGAAACGTAAAGGAGTCTTTTTTTTGATTCTTATTGTCGTGATATGGCTAGGAAATAGCACCATCGTCTTGGCAGAGGGAACCTTACAAAATCCAACAATCACGGATGACCCCGTAGAGCTGCTACAAGATTACGGAGATTTTTCATTTCCCTTGATGACCAAGGAATACGAAAGCTTAAATAAATTGGCTGAAGTGCTTGCGAATATGGGTGTGACGATTAAAAATGCTGTCATGTCAGTCGTTATAGCGGTAGGAAAATTTAATGCGAATGTCATTGGTTTTTTATTTGATTATGATGCTATGAAACCGATACGCCAACCCATTTTAGATATGACGAATGTCATGGCAGGTTCATTATTGGGCATTGCAACGACCATCGGGGCAACAGTCATGGGCATGATGATGGTGGTGAAATTTATTTTAGAACAAAATATCAAACGTGCCTTGATGGTTTTTCTGATGGCTGTTGTCGTGGTGACCGCCTTTACTGCGATGAAAAGTCCAACGACTAGTAAGCAAATCATGAATTTTGCAACCAATCTGGATACAGCGGTTGCGAGTAAGTTTACAGAATATACGCCAGTGATTGAGGGCGATCAACATGCAACGGATGCAGCCGGAAAAAAAGTGACGCCAGGTACAAGAATCAAAGCCAATATCTTTAAGGCAAATGTTATTGTTCCTTATTGGATTGCCAATTATGGGTCCAGTAATGCGGATAAGATTAACGAGAAAACGATTTCCTACAATAATCAAGACTATAATCGAATTGGATTACTTATGGGAAACGCAGATTCTAGTCAAGTAGATGATAATTTTGTATCGGATCTGGCCAAAATTGAATACGATGACTTAGGAAACAAAAATGTGGGGTGGAAAAAAAGCTTAAGTGTGACTAATTTACTTCTCTTTTTCCTCATACTAAATCTCTTTCAAATGGTGATTTTCTTCCTGCTTTTTGTCGTGAAATCTATGTTAGGTTTCTTGTTAACCTTTCTCTTTCCTTTAAGTTTATTGATTTTATTATTCTCCATGTTTTCCAGCAACATGAACCCTATTAAAAATATTGGCAAAGGGTATTTGACGTTAATGCTATTTAAAGGAGGCGTATCCTTTATGGTTTACTTTTATACCTCCTATATGATATTGGCTTATCGGACAAGTGATAGTCAGCCCAATTCGTTGTTAAAAATAGCGATAATTATGTTGTATATGTTGATGCCACTCGCAGTTTATGTGTGGCGACACTTTTTATTCTCCTTACTTCAGACCGTGTTCACGGGACGACCGGTTCAAGGTCAACAGCTCGCGAAACAATTCTTTAATCCGGCAGCAGCTGGATATAATCGAAATGGAAAAGAAAAACCTACTAAGGAAGAAAAAGAACGTCTCAAAGCGAAAAAAGAACAAGAACGAGAGAATGCACGAAAACGAAGAAAAATATATGGGCCAAGCTTTTTAAGAGCGCCTAAACGCGCCTTAAAATTAGCGCAAGAAGCGCGTAAAGGTCTACAGGAAAAACAAGAACAAGCCAAAGCGAAAGAACAAGCTGGCCAAGCGCGTGTACAAAACAGCAAGGCTCGTCAAGTGCATCGTGATCGTCAGAAAGGATTGGAAGAAACCTTTCAAGATGTCGAAGTGGGGCATGGTCGAAATGGAAGCATAACACCTCAACAAATGCGTCGACAAGCTAAACGTCAACAGATTGAGCAAAAACATGAACGGCGAAGGGAAAAACAAGATGCTTTACAACGTGAACGAGCGTATGAGAAACAGCGCGCCCCGATGAAAAAAGCGCATCAGCAAGCAGCTCGTCAACAGCTTGACCAGAAACGAAGTCAAGCCATGGAGCCAAAGATAAGAAGGCCATCAACGCAGCGACAATTGACACCAAACCCAGCGACAAATCGGTCGGAGACAGCCCCTACGATGGCGAACCGAAGACCACGTTTACAGCCAAAGGGTTCTACAAATCAAGCGCCCAAGTTCCCTTCTGGAAACATGTCACGCGGGACCGGACAAACATCATCTGTACCACTTCAAGCTAGGAGGCTTCATGGTCAGAAAGCCAACAATCGACCGCGCGTGGGACAGAAACAAACAACTTCTATGCTTGGGATAAGCAACAAAAGGAGGCGTCATTAGATGTGGGAAAATCGAGGAATATTTGATTTTAGTGGCTCCAGAAGGTCGAAAGGAAGTGACCCCAATCAGCCCCCAAAAACACGGTTACAAAAACTATATCTTCTTCTGTTCTTGATAGGCTTTCTCTTCTATCCGTTTTTAATCAGTGGTATGATCTGTGCCTCCCCATTTTTATATTATCATTATCAAGTTGATCGGAAGAGAAACGGTGCCAAAATGATATTCAAACCATGGCTCTATCAGAAGGAAAAAATTTTTTGGGTGGCTGCCATCGGGTTCTTTTTCTTGAATCTGTTTTTGTTTATTCGAGTGATGCCGCAAGCCTATTTTTCAGCGTATCAGTACTTTCCAATGCAACAAATTGGAAGTCCTTTACAGATAACAGAAGCGACCATTTTCCCCCTTTTCTTAGGTGGATGTGGGATGATGTGTGTGTTTATCCTTTTCTTCATTTTTCAGCAAAAACAAAAAGTGGAATCCACAGATAAGCGACGGAAACGAATGTTTGAGTCCCAAGCCTATTTAGAACGGCGTCGAAACAGACGGGAAACCAACGAAAATCTGAATGAAAAGTATGAACAGAAGATGGCAGAAGTCGTCATGACAGAAGATACTCAAACGCAAAGGTTGCCCCTTTTACTGGGGGTAGACGAATATGGTGAAGAAGCATGGGTGCCTTTAAAAGAGTTCAATTATCATGGTCTAATCGCTGGAACGACCGGTAGTGGGAAAACGACATTGCTCGAAGTGTTCTTTGATTATTGTGCACGTGCGCATCTCCCTGCGCTTATTATCGATGGGAAAGGGAGTTCAGAAACCCGACAATCAGTCGAAGACTACGCGAAGAAACATAACCGACCGCTCTCTATTTTTTCTGATGAACATGACTTGCGCTATAACCCCATTAAGTATGGAAATAGTGTGGTAGTACGTGATAAGTTAATCGGTTTAGCTGAGTCAGAGAGTATGTATTATTCGAGTGGAGGAGAAAAACTCATTCAAACGACGGTTCAATTAATCGATCAAACGCCTTTTCTAAAACGCAACTTACACACCTTTTCCAAACTATTAAATGCTGAGGAAGCGCTGCGAGTCTTTCACCAATTGATTCCGTGGAAGTCATTAAAATATGACGATATTTATAAACGAAAGCGAAAAATGATTGATGCGTATCAACAAGCCAATGAAGAAGCGCAAGAGCAAGAGACCGAGAAGGAGGCGATGAAGAAAGCTAAAGCGCAGGCCTATACGACGGCACCGCGAGGTATGGCAGGGCGTGCAGGTGCACGTATCGAACATCAGGGACAACAACCAGAGCAAGCCGATGTCATCCGACAAATGATTGAAGAAATGCCCCTATATCGTCGAATTAAGTTTCTGAAGGAAGAGCTGACCGATGCCCAACAGAACACCTTTTATCAGTTGTTTGAAAAATATGAGAAGGCGGAAGGTGGCATTTATCAACTGTATTCGAAGTCTGATAATTTGATTACCAACGTTGATTTATTACTAAATAGCGAAATAGGTTATCTGTTTGATACAACAAATTCGGAAAAGGAAGAGCTTGATTTACTTGCCGCAGATGAAGAAAATGCCATTGTCTACGTGGCGTTAGACGGCTTAATTTACCAAAAGTTTATTGAAATTTTGGCGCATTTTCTCATTGGAGAGATGAATTTTTTAGCTTCTTATCGGTATAAAACGATTGGCCGTGAAAAGAAAAAGAATCCTTCCTACGTACCTAAACCGATGTTTTTATTTTGTGATGAGCCTACGACGTACCTGTCATTGAACTTTTTAGACACGGTAAATAAAACGAGAGGAGCAGGTATTCACACGATATTTTCTCCTCAAACCTTAACCGATTTAAAGCTAAAAAAACCAGAAGCAGCCGAAATTTTAATTGGGAATGCGAACACATTTATGATTGGACGGTTAAATTCCCCTGAAGAAGCTGAGTATGTCGCGAAGCTAATCGGAACGTATCAAGATGTGGATGTGACGGAAGTCACCACACAAGAAGAAGGTTATAGCAGCCTGAATCGCATTAACTGGACAGGCGATAAGGGAACGAAACGGGATGTAAGAAACTTCAAAGTGGAGCCCGATAAAATCAAAGAATTAAAGCAAGGGGAGTTTATTTTGTATCGAAAAGCGAGTGATGAATACGAAGAACCGCGTAAAATTTACGCACGAAAAGCATAAATTTGACAATGGGCACTTTGGTGGGCACTTTCATGGGGAGAAGACGGGGTACTTTCATGGGTTTTGGGGTGGGCGCTTTGGTGGGCACGAGGCCTTTTTTAGCCATCACGCTCCAAGTGTTGGGACGGTAGGCTTTATCCCCCTTTTTTGCAAGCAAAAAAATCCTGACCATTTTCTCCCTACGTGGTGTGGAAACCACACCGGGAGAAAATGGTCAGGATTACGGGAAATAAAGCCTACCTAAATAAGAGGAGCTAACTAAAAAAGACCTCGTGCCAAGAGAAAAAAGAAAGAGTAGTAAAAAGACAAAAGAGCAACAACTACTAACCCCCCTAGCCCCCCTTCCTTCACCAAAACTTGAAGGAAGGGGGGGATTCGTAACACAAGGAGGCAGTACTCAACAAACACCCCCTCACTCCCCCTCTTTCAATCATGAAAGAGGGGGAAGATGGAAGCGACGAGTGGACACTCGTCGCCGCCATGCCCTTAACAGCAAAAATACAGAAAAGTAGCGTAAAAGGAAAGCGACACGCCCGTCCACTTTTCATGTGGAAAGTGGACAGACCGAAACGAGAAGGTGCAACCTTCTCGTTACAATGGCGCTACCGCCCGTTCGGTTGGTGACGTCTTTCACTTACGGGTTAGCTTGCGCCAACCCATGGCCTAAAAGACGGTGGAAGGAGGGAGAAAATGAGCCTTAACAAATTATTATTTCATCACTACATTGATCCTCATTCTGGAAATGCAAACTTAACGACTATACTAGCGTTGGTCAATGAATTAAGAATTATCTCCAGAAAACAAATTAAGCAATTTATCACAACGAATAAAAAGTTAAATAAAAAAACCTATGACAAACTGCTTAACACCTTGGAAGAACTCCATTTTATTGAGCGCATGTACGATTATACGTATCAGCGTTCAACAGTTTATTACATCACAAGAGAAGGAATCGCATTCTTAGGATCCAGTTTAACAGCGCCGAATAATCCTAAGTATAATGTGGAACACCATCTGAAGATTAATGACATGATGTTAGAAGCCATCCAAGTTTTGGGGTACCATCCCTTACTCAACAGTATTTCAAGTGAACGAAGGCTTGTGCACGAACAAAAAGATGCCAAAGAAAATACCAAAGGACGGATTTATAAAGTCCCGGACTTTTGTTTTGAATTTTTAGATCCTGAAGCGGATGTAGATATTAATTGGCACTTTGAAATCGAGCTAACACTAAAAAGTGTGACGCGGTATCAAGAAAGAATTTTGCCCCATTACATGAATTTATTAGATAACGAATTTACGAAAGATGAAAAAATTATCTATGCCGTGCCAACTGAAGCTATTCAAAGAAAATTGTATCAAATGGTCGGAGAGATCGAGCATAAAAAAAATCGAGGCTATGCCAATCTCATTATTGTCCATTTTGATGATTTTGCGACAACCCTGTTAGAGTTATCGCAAGATTTAAGACAAACCAAAACCCAAAGAAAAGAGGAAGAAGAATGAAATTAAATAAAGTCGTGTTAATTGGTCGTATTGCTCAAGATTTAGAATTAAAGAAAGTGGAGACCCAAGATGGTTCCAAAAGTGTGTGTAATTTTCGACTTGCGGTCACGCGTGACCGCAAAAATAAAAAAACAGGAGACTATGGCGCTGATTTTATCAGTTGTGTCATTTGGGGAAAACAGGCCGAAAATTTGTATGAATATCAAAAGAAAGGCAAACTCATTTTAGTGACGGGTCGCATTCAGGTTCGCGATTATGACAATCAAGAAGGAAAAAAACAGTATGTGACAGAAGTGTTGGCCGATGACATTAAATATATGGAAAAAATAAGTCACGCAGGGAGTCACATCACAGAAGAAACACCACCACCACCAGCTAGAGCTTCCGGACGGATGGAAGAACCACCTGAACCGGCAGAGGAGATGGTGCATGATGACTATCCAGAGGATGGATGGCCGCCTATCCGTGATGAACAGGGCTTCCCCCAAAGTAATCAAGGAGGCTTTAGTTCATGATAGTCTGGGCGATGCTCACTCTGTTGGTGGTTGCTATAGGCATGGTATTGGTGAATCAAGCGCAGAAAAAAAAGACCCGAACCTGGGTCTATCGTTACTTGGAACAGCAAGTCTACACAGAAGAAACTGAGGTTGTGGGTTTTCATATCAAGCGGAAACGAGAAGCGGAGGGATTGGATTATGTGGTGACGGCCAAAATTCAATATGAAGAGGCCGGGGAATGGCTAGAAGATGTTGAAACCTTGGTGATGACCCCACACGAATATGAGGCCTTTCAACGAGCGTGGCGCTATAATCAAAAGCTTCAAAAAATCGAAAAACACAACCTGAAGAGAATACACTGAAGGAACAAACCAAAAGATGACTATCTCCCCCTCATTCCCCCTCTTTCAGTTTTGAAAGAGGGGGAGGATAGAAGGAACGAGCCGCGGCTCGTTCCTTTTGATTTTAAAAAACGCCTGAGCGATTGGCCGTCGTTTCGATGCACCTGTGGGATAGGTTTCGTTTTTTCAGTGGAACGCAGTTATCCTCGCCCTCCTTATCCTATTCCCTCCATGAAAAAATCGCAAGGGGCGGAAAAACTTTTTTTAAACGCTTCGCAAAAAAACTTTTTCCTACAGCACTCCCTTGCGATTTTTTCCCTCCGGGAATCACGGATAGTCAGGCGAAGATAACTACACTGAAAAAACGAAACCAAACCAATCCAACAGGGAGGTGATCTCTAAACTCATTCCAATAGGCGTTTTTCTCTTTTCGGCTCAGAAAAACTTCCTCAAAAAACAAAAAAATCAAAAGCAAACCCAAAAACCAGAACCGAAAATAAAAAAATAGGAGCTGTGACACATGGAAGTGAAGATTATTAATGAAAAAGAAGCTGAAAAAGCAAGAGTCAAATCGTTAAGTCAGATAACCCATGAAATTCTAATGCAAAAACTTGAAAAATATGCGGTAAACATGAAAGTGAATCAAAATGTTAACATTTTCGACCCAGAGCCCTGTTCTTATTATGAAACGCTCGTTTTTACACTGACACATAAAAATGAACATAGTGCTACATTTCATTTTGAAGGCGTTACCATCGAATAAAAGACAACAAAAAACTTGGCAGAAAGGGAATTCTGTCAAGTCCAAACGTACACATGAAAAATTAATTGTACATCTATTCTAACAAAAAACATCTATTTTCACAAGAGAAAGGAAGATAAACTATGAGCCTCCCCTATTATCAAGTTTTTCAAGAAATACGTTACCCAAACGGACAAAAAGAAACAAACACCTTAAAAACGAATATGACAAAAGCACAAGCTAAAGCCTTTATGTGCCAACAAGCTTTAGAGGCTGAACAACGTTGGGTTTTGCAGAAAAATTATGACTTAGATTTAACCGTAAAAGACCATTTTCTTATCGGTTTACGGTTTCGTTCAAAAAAAAGGAAAAATGACATTATTCGAATCAGCTTCACAGTAAAGCGCATTACTATACTCGAAATATTAAATATACGCTAAGGCTAAGTAAGGCAACCAAAAAAGGAGGAATTTAACATGTCAACCCCATTCAAACAAGCACAATCTAAATTAGAACGATTGAAACAAGAACAAGAAGAGGTCAAAAAAGCCATTCGAAAGGAAAATGCCAATATTCCATTTGGTCAACCGAATATTATCGGAAGACGGGATATTTACAAAGACGTGAAACGATACTACGCCAAGCAAAGAAAATTAGCCAAAGAACAAGAGAAACAAGAAGATAGAATTGCCATGTTAGAAGATGTAGAGCAATTCAAACAAGCGAATCAACTCGTGCAAGATGTGCATGTGGTAGGCAAGTCAGAGTACGCGACTATCGGCGTAAAAACAAGTGTCAATAACTTAGATTACTTCAGACAGAAATTAATCGAACTGGAACAAGCCAATCAAGAAGCCAAAGCCTTCAACAAAACGAAACCAAAGCTACTTAAAAAAACATACGGCACGCAAATCACTAAGCTCAAAAGAAAAATTGCGGACTTAGAAGCGATACAGGAACAAGCCGAAAAAAACGTTTTTAGCGCCAAAACGAAGGAACTCATTGAAAGTGGTGCCGTGACACAATGGCAGAAAAAGCCGATATTTTATTTTGTGAAAGGGTTGCGGAAAGTGGCGTTTGAAATTGACGAGAAGGGCGATTTTTTCATCTCTCCTTGGTACACACCCAATAACGAGGAAGAAGAAACTTTTGTACAACAGTTATTAGACAAGACGAAAGAGAACTAAGGAGGAAAATGAAGATGACCACACTACAAGACATGAAAAAAGAAGCGTTACGGCGTATGGAAAAAATCGGTTTGCACACACCTCTGTGTGCAAACGATGCGGGTGAGGACATGTTATTTTATAGTGACGGATATAGCATTCAACCCATTGAAAAAAATGAAGAAATAAAAAGGAAAGTACAGGCTTTTCAAGAGGAAAATCCTGATAAACAAATTTATTTCATTCTTCTCACTGAAAGTAACCTAGGTACCCTTTTAAATTATTTATTTGTCACCGACAACGAAGAGGAATGGACATATGATGAAAGTGATTTAAATGAAGGGTACGCCTTTTGTTACGTTGAAAATTTAACATTTCCTGATTGTTCGGAATATGGCACGATTGGGATTCAAAAAATAGATAGCGGAATCAAACGAATTTCTTAGGAGGAATTAAAATGAGTAATTATGAAGATTTTCAGCCTGAAGCCATTTATGAAGAAATAATATTTAATCATACAATCCACGCGTTAAGTAACATACTCCGTTTTCACCGGAGTACGTTACCAGACGATGCCTATGCCTATTGTGTACGTGATTCTGATAATGGCATGGACTTTGCCAATATTGCCCCTTACGTTATGGTGAACCATAGTTTAGACATCATTTGTGCGAACCCCATCGAATTTCCAGCTGTGGGCTGGGTAGATATAGAAGATTGGGAATATACAGGGCGGAAGTTGACTTTTGAAGCCTTTAAAAGCGAGCAAAAAAGAGAGGTAGACGCATGATAACATCTAGTATTATCAGCTATCCAGAGCGTGGCGCGTATGGAGATTCAAAATACCGGGGCAATTGTTCTGGTTACGTGATTTAATCCAACATTTTTACGGGGCGAACAAGCCCCGTAAATTTGTAGAAGTATTTTCAGGCGGTGGGACGGGCGCCGATGTAGCGAAAGCGCTCCATCTTGAAAATAGCATTCATTTGGACTTATCAAATGGCTGGAACGCTTTACAAGATGATATGCCAAGCGGATCGGATTTTGTTTTCAGCCATCCGCCTTACTGGGACATCATTCGCTACGAATGGCAACGCCAAGAAGCCCACCAGGGAAGTGCCACATTAGATACCTTGTACGAGCAACTGCAACATTGTAAAAAAGCGAAAAATAATCAACATGTCCGTGCTAAGTTGCGACAAGTGTTAAATGAACACATCAATTTTAAAAAAAAGGAAAGGAATGGAGATTATGTTTATAATGCCAAACATGAAAGAAAAGCACTATTTCAAATACACATTTTTTTTAAGTGATGTGGAGGTGCTGACAGCAGGCGAGTTTCGTGGTGTGACCACTCAAGATGAAGTTGTCCATTTACAAGTTGACCATATTGCAAGTGTCGACGTGATGAATGACTTGGTGACCGTGATAGGAAGCGAATACCCCCATGGTTAAAATAAGCACGCCTTGCGTGCCTATTTTTTAAAAGGAAAGGTGGTTGTCACCACCTGAAGTGCTCCAAGCTTCCAAAACGCCTTGTCGCATGGAAAAGTCAAAAGCATAAGGTCAAGGGCATGGTTATTTTTAGCTGAAGCTAAAAATCCCCTATGAAAATCATTTTTACCTTTCTGCTTTGCCATACGCATTGTTCTGCGCTCACTTTGTTCGCTCCGTGACAACGCTTCAACATCTTGTGTGCATCTAGGCAGCCATTAGGCGGAACCTTGCGCTTC
>NZ_FYBS01000018.1:0-33967 GCF_900186185.1 Listeria sp. ILCC797 | reverse complement strand
ATACATATCCGAAAGGCTATACCCAGTCGATGGATGCCTTGAAACAGCGGCTTAATACCGTTCGCGGCGTAGACCCAAAACTGGTCGAAGCGCTGAAAGCCTATCAAGTTTTGGCAGTGGTGTACTAGATGCGGAGGGAAAGCCGCAAGTGATGTGGTTGCTTGAACAAAACGGAGTGGGTGTGCATGACCCGAAACTGAAGAAATACTTAGACAAGGCAGGAAAGTACTTAGACCCAAGTGACTACCAAATTATCACGAATGAGGATTTAAACAAAAAAATCACTGAATCGTGGAAAACCGGCACCTATTATATGGACGGCACGCAATACACCGGTATGGCTGGTGGCACGCTTCGGGCATCCGCGTATGTGGAATCGGTGAAAGGTACGCTGGATGAAAGTGGCCTGATGGACGTGGTGATGGGGCTAGGTTTAAGCACGGCGGCGATTCGGGGGAGTATGACGTATGAGGGAGCTAGTGGGGCTAAGGTACCTAAAGACTATTCTCAAACTAGAGAATACTGGAAAAAAGATGTTGATTTTAAAGATACCAAAGTTTATCAAAGAAATGGTATAATTGATATTAATAGAGTAGACGTTAAAGGACGCTCAAACCTTCAAAGAATGGAACAAGGTTTGGCACCTTTAGGACCAGATGGAAACCCAGTGAATTTGCATCACATGACTCAACGAGATATAAGTTCTATTGCTGAGGTAGAGCAATCTTTCCATCAAACTAATTCTAAAACAATTCATATTAATCCTAACTCAGTTCCGTCTGGAATAGACAGAAAGTCTTTCAATAAATGGCGTTCGGATTATTGGGAAAATAGAGCAAAAGACTTTAAATAAAGGAGATATTACAATGAGTGGAGAGTATAATAAAGCAAAAGAACTAATTGAAGAGAATCAAGATTTAGTAGACGCTTTTGGGGGAGCTTCGGATGATATTATAAAAAAAGCTCAGACAGTTCTTGATTTACAATTCCCCGAAGATTATAAACTTTTCTTATCTTGTTTTGGTGCTTTAACTTTTGGTTCTATTGAAATCTATGGTGTTTTTAGAGAGGATTTTGAAAATTCGGGTGTTCCAGATACTATTTGGTCTACGTTAAATGAACGGAAATTAGTAAATATGCCAAAATATTTAGTTATTTTGTATAATACTGGGATGGGAGAAATGTATTGTTTAAACTACAAGGATTTGAATGAGAAAAATGAACCTAAAATAACATCATACTTCCCAGGTTTTTCTGAAGACGCACAAAAAAATGAAGTTTTATACAATAACTTTGGAGAATTTCTTTTAGACATGGTGAATGAAGAAATTCATTAAAAATAAAAAGGCACGTTACTATCTGATTGGCGTCGGATAGTAAAGCTTTGAACTCACTAATCAAGTTGCTAAAAGCTAGCTGTATTCATTGTATAGAAGCTGTACTACCGAAAAAGATATGAGAAAACTAACTCTGTAAAAAGAGTAGCATACTCATATCTTTTTAGCTGCTTTCAAAAGTATAAAATCATTGTGTTGCTTGGTATGAGAGACGGCTTGTTAAGTGGACAGGAGCTGGATGGGAACAAACATCAAAGGGATTAAGTAACATGAAAGTATATCAAGCTAGGACTGTTACAAATAGTGGTATCTAAGCTAAACAAACATTCCCTGCTGAGGGCATGTAAGACATATAAATCTTGGCTATCTGAATAAAAAAAGGAACTTAGGAGAATGGCAATCAAGAAAATAAGTGGGACGAAGCTTTCTGAAAACTGATTTTGGTATAGAAAATCTAATATCTAGGCAAGATTGGAATAATTATTTTAAAGTCAAATAACTAGACATTGTCAAAGAAGAAAAAATTCTGGAAAACTATTTACAATTTGAGCAAAGTCATACCCACTTTTTCCAAGAACTTTTAGCGCTTGTGATGACGGCGCAAAGAACGATGCGGCTGCTTGAACAAAACGGAGTGGGTGTGCATGACCCGAAACTGAAGAAATACTTAGACAAGGCAGGAAAGTACTTAGACCCAAGTGACTACCAAATTATCACGAATGAGGATTTAAACAAAAAAATCACTGAATCGTGGAAAACCGGCACCTATTATATGGACGGCACGAAATACACCGGTGTGGCTTGTGGCACGCTTCGGGCATCGGCGTACGTGAAATCGGTGAAAGGCACGCTGGATGAAAGTGGCCTGATGGACGTGGTGATGGGGTTGGGCTTAAGTACTGCGGCGATTCGGGGGAGTATGACGTATGAGGAAGCTGGTGGAGAATGGTATAATATGGAAAAAAGTTGGTCAGACGCATTAAAATTTGGTAGTAAAGTTGAAGTTAACATTAAACCTAACTACAATTTGAATTCTGTTAGACCAGACAGCTTTAATGTAGAATATTGGATAGACGGAGAAAAATTTATTAAATTTATTAGAAAGCCTTGATGAAAGAAGTTGAGATGATGGAGCAAGAATTAGGAATATTATATAATGAATTAGCACAAAAAATTATTTCGATGATTCCGGTTGATTGGAGCAAAATATACTATCTTGGTGAGGTGGGAAAAAAACAAATGAGTTGGTCTTCTGTATTTTATTTTGAAGAAACTAGTTCAAAAAAATTTGTAAAATCTCATAACATACCAGAGAGATATAAAGTTTCTCAACAAATATATAATGATTTATTAGGAGAACTTAATTCGATATTACTAAAAATAAATAAATGTTTTGAAGAAAATGAACAACCGCTATGGGATCAATTGAGCTTTTCTTTAAATTCTAATGGAAAGTTTAATGTAGATTTTTTATACGATAAAATTTCGGATGATGATGGGCAAGTAAAAAGAGAAGTCATTTGGGCTTATAATAGTTTTGAATTTAAGCCGAAAGAAGGCACTTTCACACGCAAATTATTAGACTCTTATTTAAGTGAACGCTAACTACTGAGATTACGAAAAAGAAAAATATTTAGAGGTTTGAAGATGTTATTGTGCTAGATTCTGAGGGTGAAACAAAAGAATTTTGAAAGAACAAGTTTAGATACTAAACTAAACGGTGGGCATGTTATGCTAAAAAGGCTCGAGGGACAAGTCAAAGTACTAGCTGGGTCTGTAAAGAATTTTGTGTAAGTTGTGTTTCTGGTTAAATGTATTTAGTGACTCTATCCTCAAAAAATATGACGAATTGTGATAGAATTTGTCCCCAATTGTGGACCTTCATGGTCCACTTTTTTGTGACATCTATCGTCACAAGATAAAGCATTTTTAGCAACGATTCATCTGAAGGAAAAACACTTTTTGATTTCGTTGATTTACGTAATTGACGGTGAAATCCTTCAATGATGTTAGTTGTGTAAATAATCCGGCGTAAATCTTCAGGATAGTTGAAGAATGTTGCTAATTCAGCCCAATGTTCCATCCAACTTTTTGTAATGATTGGATACTTCTTCCCCCATTTTTCGTCAAATGCACTTAGTGCTTCTAACGCTAGTTCCTCAGTAGCGGCTTTATAAATAGGTTTTAAGTCAGCTGTGACAGCTTGCGCATTAGTGGGACATATAGGCGACATTGAGCGTTTTTCAAATCCGCATAAGTTAGCTAATTATGCTGGAGTAGCCCCTCATGAAAGGTGGCGGACATGGACAATCTAACATTGATTTCTTAAAAGAAAATGGGTTTGAAGTAAATATTGAAAAAATTTACCCTAATGGTGTTAGAACTGGAAATGTACCAGACCATAAAGTTAAGGCTAAAAGAACAGGGAATAATCAATCTTGGTTTCCTGAAAACTGGATAAATAAAGATATAGAAAGTGCAGGACAACATGTTGCTAGTGTTAAAGATAGAGAAGCTATTTTGGTGAGTTCAACGGTGTGCGAGTTGGGAATAAAAACTGATGGAAAACCTGCAACTATATTCCCAGATGCAACAAGGCAGGAAAATACTTAGACGTAAATGACTACCAAATAAATGGAATAAGCCTTTTCGTATGTTTTTGATAATCTTCAAATTGCGAACCGTATTTTTCTAATAAATATTTGTCTGCATTTGGAATGTAAGAGAAGACGAACATTAGGAATAAAAAGAGTGGGACGAGAAGTGCCCAAACGTTTATTGTTACCAAGGCAAATCCTGCAACCCATAAAATGTCACCGAAATAGTTAATATGAATGGCATATTTAAATAATCCGCCTCTATAAAGTTTACCTTTGTTTGCTGGATCGGCTTTAAAAGGTTTTCGTAGCAACTCAGAAGTTGTGTTAATGAAGCTACCAGCTAAGAAGAGGACTATTCCTATAACGTACATGGCGATATTCGAGTCTGCTTGACTGTACACTGTGAATAAGGGGAAACCGATGTAATAGATTGCAAATGCTAAACTGTTTCCGATGGATTCTTTCCAACTAATTCCACGTGGTAACCAGATGAAAAGCATCGCATTTAAGCGAAGGAAGGTAATTAGTAAAAAGATGATAATCGTATAGCGTATGTAGTTATCTAAGGTAGCATCGCGATAGAGAATAAAAAATGCGAGAATCAAATAAATAATCTGCGTAATGAATATGAATACCTTCGCAGCAGTCGTTTTTTGATGTATGCCGTACATGTTTACATCACTCCTTTTCTAGGAATATTTTATTCGTTTATTGTAGCATACGGCGAGTCAAATAGCTGGGGTGACGAAAAAATCGCAGGTCCCGTAAATCATTTGGGAACCTGCGATTTTTTAGCTATAGCGTACGATAATTGCGTCGCCGCGCGTTTCGTCATATTGCACCCAGACGGAGTCACCAGAACGGGGGCTTGCGGTGGGCTCGATAGTTCCGACAGAGATGTAGCGACGGCCGTTAATGTCGAGTTCAACACGTGCTACGGGTCGTTCGCTTCTTGTGTAGCCAAGATAGTTTACGGAAGATATGACGGCGGAGCCTTCTTTTGCTTGGCTTAACCTTTTTCTTAAAGAAAAATCTTCCAGCGTGAACTTGATTGGGAGCGCCATTCCGATTTGCAGTGTCATCGTGTTTGGCACAAATTGGCTACTTTGGGTTGGAAAACTCGTTCCGTCTGCTTGAATGGTCAAGTCGAGCAGTGTCAATTTACGCCCGGAAATCGTTGCCGAAAGCGGCTTAACTGCGGTAACCGTGCCATCTAGTGCAACCGAATCGGTATCGTTATATGCCGTGTTATACGCGAGTATGCGCGAAATGCCGCCAATTTCCATTAATTCCGCTGTTTTGCCGATTTCAAAACGGAATCCGTCCGGCTCAACAGCTGGAACATGGTATACCTTGCTATTCGCTTGGAATTCGAGTTCGACAGCGGTGCCACGGTTTGCCGCGCCATATGAACGCACAGCAGTGAGCTTAGCATTTGAAATGCGTTCTTCTTGTGCCGCCGTTTCCGTTGCCACGTCCGCTTCGTCCACGAACATAGCTTTATTTTTTTTCGGATTGTAGCGAATCATCACTTGCTGTCCAATCGGAATTTGCGTCAATACAGAAACAACGCGATGGACCTCGACTTCTTTCTTTTTCCCTTCGTAGATAAAGCTCAGTAAGAAACGAACTCTAGGCTGATTATTTATGTAGACGCCCGTTTCGTTTGCTGACACAATTGTAGCCGGCAAAACAACTGAGTCTTTTTTGTTGCGCTTATTGGCCGATTTACGAATAATTGTTCCGGAAACGCCCAATAAAATCAGCATGAGCGGAATGAACAGCCAGACTATCCAATTGATGGCGAGCGCCGGGTATTCTTTCAGGAATCCAAGGAATGAGCCCAATTTGCCGGTCATTTTTTGGTCCCACGCACTGACGTCTGCCGCAGCAATGATTTGCGCTTTGCCCGTTTCCAAATTGAACATGCCGGTCGTTTTGCCCGCTCCGTCATAGTACAGCTCTTTCGTATTTTCGTCTTTATAAAAAAGTGCGTTTCTATCCGCTAAATCTTCGTAGTTCGCTTTTTCAAATAGCGCGCTGACATCTGTTAAGCCGCTGTTCAGTTCATTGAATAAATACGCCGTGATACCGCCTTGCGTCTCATCTTCTGTGCTTGAGCCGATGAGCAAACTTTCTTTTGAATTCAGCGGAATGATGAGCGATTGATAAAGCGGTTTTGGTGTTATGAGCTTTTGTCCTGCACGAAAATCAGTGGGATTGATGTGGTAAATTTCTTTAGGGTACGATGTATCAACTTCCAGCAATTGATTTTTACTTAACCCTGTGTCTGCTAAAAATGGTTTTTGAATAGCTACATCTGAGTTCCCTTGTGCGATGGAATACGTGTTTTGGTTATTTAAAAGGCCACTTAATTGTACGGTGGAATCATCTTTTAAATTTACTAGCCAATAAGGTAATAGATTTCCGTTATTTCCGTAGATAAGCGAAATACTTGTTGGCCTTGCTGATAAGCGTTTATCGTCTGCCAAATTTATAGCTGTAGCTTTGCCGTTTTGCACTTGGATATAATAGGTATCCGCCTTGTTTTCTGCACTAATAATGAGGCGCCCACGGTTCTGATAACTATTCGTTTTAAGGTAACTATCTAGTATGATTTCTTGTGATAGGATATTTTTCATGGTGCCATTTGCGTCAATTTGATGCAATTCGAGCTGTTCGTCTTCGGTTTTTGTTGCGATGACAAACGCGCCGTTTTGATAACTTGGAACCGCTTCTTTGAAAATATTAGAATCGAAAGTAAAGGTTTTTTCGATTGTTTGATCTTGCACGTCATATAGATTCGCGAGCAAGTCATCTTCGTTTGGCACAACTAACATTTTCTTCCCTTTTTCAAATAAAAGAAGATGCTTGGACTCTTTTATGTCGTTTTTGTGTGCCACCTGATAATCTTGGTAACTGTTGTAGACAGCTACAGACAGCACTATGGCTGGTATGAAAAAGAATAGTAATGGTTTAATCGTAAACGCCTCCCTTTGACGATGATGTATATAAGTGAACCTGTTTACTATTATACTATAAGATTGTCGGTTATTTTGCTGAAATATGAAGTAGTAAGGAGCGCAGCGTTAGCTAAAATGGAAGAAAAACGAGAAAAACGAGATTTTTGTCATAACAAATTTTGAAAATTGTATCAAAATAATGATTTTTCGAAGCAAAAACTACTATTTTGGTAAAAAAATTCACAAATTAGACACAACTTAGATGGATGTTGCTGCCGCAGTCAATTGGATTGAAAAAAGCATGCTACATCTTCGCTGCGACTTGAAAAATGCATTGCTTATTTGGCATAAGCCAGCTATATTAAGAGCTGGTTCAATATTTTTCAAGGAGGACAATTATGAAAAAGTTCATTGGTGTCGTAAGCATTATCGTAATTTTAATGTTACCGCTTACTTCCTCTTTTTCGGCAAAAGCTGCAACTGGGAGCTACGGAGCAGGATTGACAGTGAAGTCAAAAATAACAACACGAGCAACCAATAAATCACTTAACTTCTTTCCTTATACAGATGACGATATACTGACTTATGAAGCACAAATGAGTATGAGTGGAAACTTTAAATCATGGGGACAGACCATTCACTTGGATAAAAATGACAAAATCGAGTTAACTAAAGCGCCAGAAATTGTGACAACTGGGGGTATTACGTCCGCAGATGTGAATGTAGAATATTCAAATGATGGTGTGAATTTTGAAACGGGAACACCTAGTGAAACGAATCGTTATCGCTGGGTAAAATATATGGTTACACAAGATGTAAAATGGGACACGACAACGCAACGTGTTCAGCTTTTCTTTGACGCTAAAAGTATTGCCAAAGAAGGCTTAACAGAAACGGATTTTAATCAAACAACGGGACATCAAGCGGAAGGACAATATTTTGCGACAGGGCGTGACGATAATCGCACGCGTACAACAAATATGTCGTATATGCCAACAGTGTTTTTCAAAAATCCTAAGATTTATGGGCAAACATTTGAGCGTTTAACGACCGAACATGGTATTCAAGGTTCATGGAGTACGCCAGCACCAAATAATCCGTTTGTATCTGGGATTGACGTTTTTTTATATGATAAAAATGACAATTTAATCGGGCAAACTGTTTCCGATCAAAATGGTTATTATGAATTCGATAAAATTTCGCGAACAGATGTGTACTACACGCACTTCAATGATCCGCAAAATCGTTATTATATGAGTTTCGTGCTGCGTTCATCAGACCCAGCAACGGCTGACCCAGGCGACTATGCTTGGTATAGTTTTGAAGGTAGTGATCAAACGGTTAGCGGAATTCAGTCTATTTACGATAGCGCCCGAAATAAGCAACTTAGGAAAGTAGAAAAGGCCATTGAAATCGAGACGCAAGATATTCACTATCGCATTGGTGACGAAAAACCAAATCTACGCCTCGGCGTAACGAAAGCCTATGATCGTTTTGAAGGAGACTTAACACAGTTCCGCCTTTATCACCAAGATGGCATGTTATTTTATGCAGATAGTCATAATGTGAATTGGGACGTTCCGGGTGTTTACCCAGTACAAGTCAGAATAATGAATATGAACGGTGCTTTCGGATATGGCGGTTCTCAAAACTCAACAACCACAGGCACGTTCAATGTGATTGTGACGAATTCGCTAGCACCAGTAATTGAGGCGGGCGATAGCGAAGTCTATATTGGCGAAAGTTTTGACCCGATGAAAGATGTCCGAGCAACTGATCCTGACGATGCAAGCGATATCACGGACCGGATTGTCATCGATGATAGTGCGGTAAACCTTCATGCGGTGGGAAAATATCCGATTAAATACAGTGTGACAGATAAAGACGGCGACAGCATAGAGAAGACGGTGTATGTCACTGTGCGCGACTTTACGATTGATGCGAGCGACGTCGAATTGTATGTCGGTGATGCGTTCAATCCGCTTGAACACGCTACAGCAAACGATTCCGTTGCGGGTGATATAACGAGCGATATCCGCGTCAAAGCAAGCAATGTCGACACCACGCAAGCTGGGAAGTACGCGGTCACTTACACGGCGACAAATCCAGACGGTCGTACAATCGAGAAAACCATTGCGGTCACAGTAAAAGACAAGGCAAGCCCTTTAATCCCTTTACCTCCTGAAAAAAGCAAGCCAGCGCCACCAAATGAAAATGCGAACAACGTAAAAGTCACGCCAATCAATGAAAAACCCATTACTAAAAGCTCGCTTGAAAAACAAGCGACAAGTTTACCGAAAACAGGAGATACAAATTCGCCATTTATAATTTTAGCTGGCCTTACGCTAGTTTTAGTTGCAATAAAAAGCAAGAAGCATCATTTCTGATGCTTCTTGCTTTTTTTCATCTCAATTTCCACAAAACCGCGGACACTATTTGTTAAAAAAACGCGTGAAGCCAGCTGTAAATCGCGGAACGTCAAAACTTGCTCAGAAATTTCCCCCTCTTCAAGCAAAGCCTGCCGAAAAATTCCGGGCAAAAGTCCGCACGAAAGCGCTGGTGTCACAAGTTTCCCGCCGATTTCCAAAACAAGGTTTCCGGAAATGAACTCCGTAAGCTCCTCTTTTTCGTTATAAAGCAAGGTTTCCGTGACATCTGGTTCACGCAGCTCCTCGTACATTTCGCGGCGGGTCGTTTTATGCGCCAAAAACGAATTTCGCGGTAGCGGTTTTGATGCAATTTTGGCCGTCCAGACAGGTGTTGTACAACTTATTTCCTGTACATCAAAAACAAAATCGCCGTTTCGCTTTAGCTCGGCCCGAAATTTAAACACGCCATTTGAATGCTCTGCTGCGGCCGTTTGCCACAATGAACGTGCGGCAGAACGCTCGAACGGCAACGCCCAAATTTGCGCGCTTTTTTCCATACGATCCAAATGGGCCTGAAGCCGTTTTAACTCCCCATTTTCAAGCCGCAAACTTTCAATTAATTCCACCGGCGGAAAAGCATCTGCCAAAACGGCCGATTTCGCTTCAATTTCTGCAAACTCCGCCGCCGCGTCTGAATCCCAAACAATGCCGCCACCAACCCCGTAACGCGCCACATTTGCTCGTAAATCAATTTGAATCGTCCGAATCGGCACACTCCAAATCATGTCCCCGTCTGGTTTCACGTAACCAATTGCGCCGCAGTAGACTCCGCGCGCCGAAGTTTCGAGCTCGGCAATGAAATCCATCGTGCTTTTCTTCGGTGCCCCTGTAATCGAGCCACATGGGAAGAGCGCTTCAAAAATCTCAAAAAGCGATTTCTCAGACGCCAGTTCCGCTGTCACCGTGGACGTCATTTGCCACACCGTCGGATACGGCTCAAGCTCGCATAATCGCGGCACGCGCACAGAACCCGGGCATGCAATTTGGCCAAGGTCGTTTCGCAGCAAGTCGACAATCATCACGTTTTCCGCCCGATTTTTTTCGTCGTTCGCCAGAAAATCCCGTCTCACCGCGTCCAATTCCGCCGTGTCCCCCCGTCGAACCGTGCCTTTCATCGGCCGCGTCGTCACTTTCCCCTTTTCCACCTTGAAAAAAAGCTCAGGTGAAGCAGAGAGAATTTGATGCGCGTTGGTCGTAAGCATGGCCGTGTACCGTGCCTCGCTTTGTTCGCGTAGGTGCCTGTAGGCTGAGCCCGTCTCAAATCCTGCCAGCACAGGGCTGTTTAAGCGTAGCGTAAAGTTCGTTTGATACGTATTTCCGGCCGCAATTTCCGCGCGAATGCGCGCAATGCGTGACTGATATTCAGGAAAAGTCATATCTGCGGTAAACGCAAAAGTCGGTTTAATACGCGGTGGCGCCTCAAAATTTGGAACCGGCGAATCAAATACCCCAAACCAAACGAGCGGCAAATTTTTATCCGCACAAAAGGTCCGCAAATATTCATTGAAGGCAGGCGCCGCTTCGTAGCTCACAAAACCCGCAATATAATAGCCGTCTTTCCGCCATTTCTCCGCCCGCTGAAAAACAGCCGCCACTTCCGCATGTGTGAACGCCATTAAAATTTCCTTCGGCTCACTAAAACACATTGTCTGCCCTTCAAAATCAAAACGCAACTGATTTTCCATACGCCACCTCTAAAAAGTTTTTCAAAATATGATGCCCATGCTCTGATAAAATGGCCTCTGGGTGAAATTGCACGCTATAAATGGGAAGTGTCCCGTGTTCCATCGCCATTAAAACGCCGTCCTGTGTCCAAGCCGTTTCAATTAGCGGTGCCAGAACCCCAGTTACCGCAAGCGAATGATAGCGCGCTACATCAAACGTACGAGGCAAATTGCGGAACAATTGCGATTCATTATGCGTCATGGCACTTGTTTTGCCGTGAACAATTTCGGGGGCAGAAACAACACGTGCACCGAAAAATGTGCCAAGCATTTGATGCCCCAAGCAAATCCCTAAAATGGGTTTTTTATCAAAATAACGCTCTATAAAAGCCAGTGTTTCCGGATAATCGGTCGGTTTCCCGGGGCCTGGTGACAATATGACGCCCTCATAATCATCTAACTGGGTGAGAAGAGGTAAATTCTCCGAAAAGACGACGTTCATGTCTGCGTTTAGTTCCAAAAAATATTGATAAAGGTTATATGTAAATGAATCGTGATGGTCGATGATAAGTAACATTGTCCGCCCCCCTTTTTTTTCGCTACTATTTCTTTTATAGCAAATTCAAGCAGGTTATACAAGTTAAGTTTGAACTTTTCGCCGTGGTGGAATGAAATAGAAAAAGCATCATTTTGGAGGGATAGAAATGCGAAACGAGCTGGAGGAACGAATTTTAAATGTGTTAGATGATCATAAAATCGGTGTTATGGCTACAGTGAAGGATAAATATCCACACGTGAGATACATGACTTTTTTTCATAAAGGGCTAACGCTCTACACGGCAACGTTAAATACGCTTCCGAAATTGGACGAGGTGGAGCGAAATCCGCATGTTTCAGTACTTATCGGCTATGAAGGTGAACATGTAAAGACGGCTTTCGTTGAATTTAATGGTCGTGTTGTTGTAGAGCAAAATGAAGCGATTGTTGAAAACATTTGGGAACAAATCAACTCGGAATGGGTGGATAAAAAGCAACCTGGTTTTACGGTACTGAAAATCATTCCAGAGCAGATTCGCTTGTTTGACCTACCCACGGAGGAGCCAGAAGTACTGGATTTAATTTAAAGGCTTGAAAAAATCTCTTGAATGGTTTAGAATACAACTAAATTGATAAAAGAAAACGTTGACAAGAAATAGTACCAAATTTTTTGTTTGTGAGAGAGCAGATGGCTGGTGAAAATCTGTAACAAAAATTTGCGAATCCCTCTTGGAGTGAATGGTGGAACACATTTTGTTAGTAAATCATTCCGGTGCGAACCGTTAAATCCAAATGAAGCTGGAGATTTTCACAATCTCAACTAGGGTGGCAACGCGGATATCAACCTCCGTCCCTTCTCTGTATATTTGTACAGGAAGGGGCGGAGGTTTTTGTTGCGGCTCTTAGTGCTTCAGCACTTAGAGCCGCAATATAAGACCGAGCAAGGCGAGGTGTTAATCCATCAAAAGGCTCTTAGAACTTCAGCACTTAGAGCCGCAATATAAGACCGAGCAAAGCGAGGTGTTAATCCATCAAAGCTCTTAGAACTTCAGCACTCAGTCTACCCACCCGCCCAACCAAGCAAACATACACCCCAACACCATATAATCAAAGGAGGAAAAAATCATGTTAGACGTAAAATTACTAAGAAACAACTTTGAAGAAGTGAAAGCAAAACTCGCGCATCGCGGTGAAGACCTCGGTGATTTTGAAAAATTTGGCGAACTAGACGCGCGTAGACGTACGCTAATACTCGAAACCGAAGCCCTTAAATCAGAGCGTAATGCCGTTTCGGAACAAATTGCTGTTTTAAAACGCAACAAAGAAAATGCCGATGCAAAAATTGAGGAAATGCGAATTGTCGGCGATAAAATTAAAACGCTCGATATTGAACTGAAGGACATTGATGAAAAATTAAACGCGATTTTGATGGCAATTCCAAACATTCCGCACGAATCAACTCCGATTGGCGAAACAGAAGATGACAATGTAGAGATTCGCAAATGGGGCGAACTTCCAAACTTCAACTTTGAACCAAAAGCGCACTGGGATTTAGGCACGAACCTTGATATTTTAGATTTTGAAGGCGCCGGCAAGGTAACTGGAAGCCGCTTCGTATTTTATAAAAAGCTCGGAGCACGCCTTGAACGCGCGCTTTTAAACTTCATGATGGACCTTCATTCCGAAGAGCATGGCTACGAAGAGATGCTTCCGCCGTACATGGTGAATCGCACGAGTATGACTGGGACAGGCCAGCTTCCGAAGTTCGAGGAAGATGCTTTTCTTGTTGAAAAAGAGGATTATTTCTTGATACCAACAGCTGAAGTCCCAGTGACAAATTACCACCGGGATGACATTTTAAAAGCAGAAGACTTACCGCGCAAATACACGGCGTTTAGCGCGTGCTTCCGCTCAGAAGCAGGTTCTGCGGGTCGCGATACACGCGGACTAATCCGCCAACACCAGTTCAACAAAGTCGAATTGGTCCAGTTCGTAAAACCAGAAGATTCCTACGAGGCGCTCGAAAAGTTAACGAACAACGCAGAAGAAGTTTTAAAACGATTAGAACTCCCGTATCGCGTGCTTAGCATGTGCACCGCCGACCTAGGTTTCACAGCAGCCAAAAAATACGATTTAGAAGTGTGGATTCCAAGTTACGGGACGTACCGCGAAATTTCTTCTTGCAGTAATTTCGAAGCTTTCCAAGCACGCCGCGCCAATATCCGCTTCCGCCGTGAACTAAACGGCAAGCCTGAATTCGTGCATACATTAAATGGATCCGGCCTAGCAATTGGTCGCACAGTCGCTGCCATTTTAGAAAACTATCAAGAGGAAGACGGCTCAATCCGCATTCCAAAAGCACTTCAATGCTATATGGGTGGAATTGAGAAAATCGAAGCACCTAAATAATTAGATTTTGTTCCGTCAAAATAAAAAAGCATCATTCAGTAATCATGCCATCTCGAAAAAGGGGCTTTACTGGAATGATGCTTATTTTTTATTTATGTCCCAAACTCTTTTTTTGTAGGTTTGTACTTCTAAGACCAGACGCATTTTTTCTAGTAGTTGCTAAGTTTTCTGGTTCTATCTTATTAATAGAAGTTAAAACAACTAATCCAAGGTTTCGTTCCACGTCTTGAGCGGTTTTAATTGTATTATCAAACAGATTTCTAATGAACATAATTATAATGCCAAGTATTAATCCAAATGCTACTGAAAGAGCTAACATGATAGACTTGTGTGGTTTTATAGGAGCCATTTTAGGGCTATAAACAGCGGGCGATAAAGTATAAACATTATTGACGTTCATGATTTTTGGTATGGTCTTACTAAATATATTAACAGTTTCATTTGCGATTTTAACAATATCTTTTGGATTAGAGCCTTCCACGCTGACTTGTATAACTTGAGAATCAGTAGGACTTGTTACGGTAATCATTTGGCTTAGTTCATCGACGGTGTACTTGTTATCCATTAAGCTTGAAACTTGGGATAAAATACGCGGACTTTCCATGATGGAAGTATAGGTATTTACAAGTTTTAGATTGGCTTGCACATCTTCTGCTTGGGAAGTGCTTTTTTCAGAATTCGCTTGATTGATAAGCACTTCAGATTCACTTTTATAAATGGGTACAGAAAAAAAATAGAGATAGATAACCATTACTAATAAACTAGCACAAGTACTAAAAATAATAATCCACTTGTTTTCTTTCAAAATATTCCATAATTGACTTACATCTAGGGTATTTTCCATGGCTTCCTCCTGGTTTTATCAACACTAAAAATGCTTTCCGTGATTTCTAGGCTGATTCTAAAATAATGTAGTGCTAACGAGAAGAGAGTTACAACCTTTTTGTTGCATAACCAATCCATATATCGCGCGTATAATATTAAAAGATGTGTATATTTCAGACTGGTGACAAACAGCAATCTTCGTCGTTAAAGCCTCCGTTCCGCTCCGCTTCGCCTAACTTCTCACATGGTCGGGCAAACTACGCCCTTCCTGTTTTCAGTCATCACGTACTCAAGTACGCTCCGGTGCGGTACTCGGCAATGCGTAAGAATCTCACTATTTGTCATCAGTCTGATTATGCGTGGTACGTTTTGTTTGGCTTAAGTTTAGAGTTTTTCTGCAAACTGATATTTATTGGTCATTTTTCGCGCATGTTGTTAATTTTATCACAAAGGAACTAACTGCTACATTTTAGCACTATTTATGTAGCTTGAGAAGAGCTGAAATCACACTTTAGTAGCTTATTTATCTATATAGGCCTAAAAATGGGGCGAAAATGTGACAGTTTATTTTATGAGGGCTGTGTAAGGGCTTAATCACGTTGACAAGCATTAAGAGGCGTAGTATATTTTAACACAAGGTTAATTTTATAATTACAGCTAAAGAAAAGAGGTCAATTTAATATGCCGGGTTTTTTTGGATTTATTTCAAATAAAGAAACAGCATTAGAAAAAGATATAGAGATTTATGACATTATTGAGGCAAACGATAACCTTATTGAAGAAAAAAATACAGTGAATACACCAAATTTATACGGTCGTTTTTTTAGAAATACAGTTAAAAAATTTGAACAAGATAAGACTTTTTCTCAAAATGAGGAAGCGTTTTTTATTGTTGACGGGGTAATTTTAAATAAACTTGATTTAATGGAAAAATATGAAATTAAAGATCGGAATATGTTTTCCTTAACGCAAAAGATGGCTCAATCTGCATCTAAGCCATTCTTTAATGAATTTCGCGGACATTTTTCAGGGGTGTTTTTAGACAAAACATCACATACTTTTAATCTATACACAAATCATATCGGAAATAAGGAAGTCTTTTATTATTTAGACAAACAGACAGATATTTTGTATTTTGGTACGGATGTAGACATTCTTGTGAAGTTGGTGCATAAACATGCAGGCAAACGTTTCAAACTAAAAAAGAATGCAGCATATAGCATGATTACGCATTCCTATACATTATGTAATGATACGCTTTTCGAAGACATGTACCGATTAACACCAGGACATTATTTACAATATTCAGCCAATGGAATTGAAAAAAAATGCTATTTTGAAATAGATAATACGCCAATCGATATTACAGAAGAAGAAGCAATGGCTAAAATCGACGAACTCTTTAGAAATTCTGTAAAACGTTCTTTTGAAAAAGATAAGGAATATGGCTACAAGCATATAGCCGCTTTAAGTGGTGGTTTAGACTCAAGAATGACGACATGGGTTGCGCATGATATGGGATATACAGACACATTAAGTTATACTTTTTCACAAACTGATTATATGGACGAAACGGTTCCAAAAAAAATGGCGAGTGAATTGAAGAATGAATGGCTGTTTAAGTCACTAGATAATGGGATATATTTGTACAAATACTTTGAAGAAGCGGTGAAGATTTCTGGAGGTAGATGTCAAAGCTGTAGTATCACGCCTACGCTTAGCATGGCTAACACGTTAAACATGGATCAATTTGGTATTGTTCATACGGGGCATCTAGGCGGTGCTATTTTAGGAACGTATTATGAAAAAGGTAGGAAGCAAGAATTCCATCCTGGTTCAGGTGCGAACTCGACGCGTTTGATTGAGAAAGTTCAATATACGGAAGAAAATTCCTTCCATTTAAAAGATAAAGAGATTTTTAAACTGTATAATCGCGGTTTTACTGGGAATCTTATGGGCTTAAAACCATTTCTTAAAACGACGGAAGCCATTTCGCCGTATACGGATGTTGAATTTATGTCGTTCACTTTGACGTTACCATTTAAATACCGTACAGGGCATAACATTTACATTAAATGGATTAATAAATATTATCCAGAAGCTGCGAATTTCGTTTACGATAAGGTGAAAGGAAAAATTAATAGAAAATTAATTAGAGTTAAAGGTGTATCAATTCCTTGGACAAGTATTCCTGCAGCGTTTGTAAAACTTGTGAAAATCAAGCTAGGTCTGAAATTGAATTCCAAGAATCATATGAACCCTATTGACTATTGGGCGAAAATCAATCCAGATTTAAGTAATTTCTACCAAGAATCATTTAATAAAAATATCGATTTAATTAAAGATGAAGAACTAAAGAAAGACTGTCAATTTGCATTTGAGTCGGGGAATTCAATGGAAAAAGACCAAATCATTAGTTTTATGGAGTTTTTGAGAATTATGAAAGGGTATATGGAATAAATTCATATATTCTTCAATCGACTTTATGCGTATTTTTTTGTTCGCTAATTGTTAGAAGATGGTGCACATCTTATCAATTATTGCGTCCAACTTGTTGTTTGCTTATCTCGAAGTTTGCCTAGGTAGTTCTTAACGCCGATGCAGACAAAAAGTTAATTTTGCTTGAAGGGATACCGCAGAGAGGACATCTAGGCTATGAAAAAAAGTAACAGCATTTTAAATAAATTTTTATCGATTTCGATCGGGAGCTGGGTAGCTCTTATTATTGGATTCATTAGTACACCGATTGCAACGCGGTTAATTTCACCGGATCAGTTTGGTAAGGTGTCAATGTTTTTGCTAGCAGCTGAAATACTAGGCGCTGTGGCATTATTAGGCGCTGACCAGAGTTTTAACCGCTTTTTTTATGAAGAAGAAGAGGATAAGCGAAAGTATTTATTGTTAATTTGCTTGAAGCTTTCTATGCTTGCTTTTGCGATATTGTCAATCGGCGTATTGATTTTTTATAAAGATATTTCGAATTTTATCTTCTCATACGTTAGTTTTTGGCTAGTACTGCTACTTGTTTTGTATGCACTTTTACGGATAATTAATACGTATGCGTCCGTAGTTGTTAGAATGCAGCAGAAAGGTAAAGTGTTCTCGTTTAAACTCATTTTGAGTAAGTCGCTTGAGTTTGCTGGGATTTTGATGTTCGCCTTTTTCTTAGGGAATCAATTTGAAGTTATTATTTATGCTTATATGTTTAGTATGGCGGTTGTTTCGATTGTTATAATCGGAGTGGAGCACAAGTTTTGGAATTTCTTTAAAAAAGGAAGTATTAAAATTAAAAGCCACTCGTCTGATATTCTGAAATACGGCGTTCCGCTAATGGTGACGCTCTTAATGACGATGCTATTTGAATCCATTGACCGAATTGCGATTAAACAATGGTCGAATTACACTGAAATTGGTTTGTATTCTGCGGCTTTTAAAATTGTGACGATTTTAAACACGCTACAACTTAACTTTACTGCGTTTTGGGTGCCTTTAAGTTATGAGAAATTTAAGGAGAACCCGAATAATACTAAGTTTTTCAAGGATATGCAAGTGGTCGTTAGTTATGCCATGTTAATTATCGCAGTGTTAGTCGTGATGTTTAAAGACGTTATTGTTCTTATGCTTGGAAGCGAATATGGTGGTGCCGCACAAATTATGCCATTCTTAGTATTTGTTCCAGTGCTCTACACGATATCAGAAGTAACCGTAGTAGGAATTAATTTTTATAAAAAAACGAAGCTCCATATCCTTATTGTGGCTCTAGTATGTTTATGTGGAGTTATAGGAAACTTGTTGCTCGTGCCATATATAGGTGCAACAGGGGCCGCGATATCTACAGGCCTATCCTATATCGTATTCTTTTCACTAAGAACTTATTTCTCATTAAGGTACTTTAAAGTAAGTTATAAGCTGTTTCAATTATATGCAAGTATTGCGCTGTTAGTAGGCTATGCCTTTTATGCGACTTTTGTAAAAGATATATGGAGTTCGTTCTTTATTGGAGTCGTTCTATTAATTGTCATTTCGGTGATGTATCGTGGCACTGTGAAAATGATGTGGCAAAAATCAATGGGAATTGTAAGGTCATTTTCACGAAAAGGGTAAAAAGGGGTCTTCATTTTAGAGTAAACCTATATTGTGATTGAAAATGTTTTGATATATACTAAAAAACGGGAAAATTTATAGAAAAAATAAAGATGTGTAAGGATGTAATTGTCATTAAAAACAGACCTCTAAACGTATATATTTTTATAATACTAACTGTAGCCTGCCCAATTATAGACATGATAAATGGTTTCTTTCTAGCATCAGGAACTTCTACACCTATAGGAATGGTTTATCGATTTGGATATTTTGCTTTCTTAGTTTTAATGATTATTGTTGAGAAACTTCCGAAAACATATTATACCTATCTAACCATTTTCTTTATACTCGGAAATTTATTAATGTTTTGCTTGCAAGGTATTTTCTTGAAGAATAGTCCCGCGTGGATATTCGCAGACTTTTCGGTGTACATTAAATATTTCCTGTGGGTGCTAATTCCTTATTATGTTTATCAGCGGAGAGAAATTTTCAAAACCATTAATTTTGAAAATATCTTTCTTGCATTAGGCTCTTTGCTCACAGCAGAACTTTTGATTCCGTATGTTTTAGGTGTCGGGCGTCAAACTTATTCAACAGCAGGAGCAGGATATAAAGGCTTTTTCTTTGAGCAAAACTCCATTTCATTTGCGCTTATCATTACACTCACAATAACGACGCATGTCCTTATTAAAGAGCTACAAAAAAGATGGGGCAAGAAAGTGTTCTTTTTACTCTTACTTTTTGCTGGAAATGTAGTGAGTTTATTCCTTTTGGCAACAAAAACGGTCGTTGTGTACGCGGTTCTGACTGTTGCGTACCTTTTAATTAGAGTAGTTTTCAAAAAACATTACCATTCAAATGTGCAGCGAGCTTTTGTTTGGCTTACGGCCATGTTTGCAGTAATCTGGATATTCTTTAGAGGAATTCAATCAGCGACAGAACTTGTCGCAGGTTCCGTTACTCGGATGCAATATTTTTACAGAGTCTATGATGGTGATTTGCTTCGCTTGCTGTTTAGTTCTAGAAACGTATTTTTAGAAGGTGCCGCCAAGTTATTCTTTAATGATCCCAATTTTGCGTTCACTCTTTTTGGTGGACAAGGATTCCAGTATCGTTTTGAGAAATTTGGGCGTTTAGGCGTTGTTGAAATGGATTTCTTTGATTTATTTTTCGGTATGGGACTTATCGGAACGGCGTTGTTTATTTTTATGATGCTGTATTTCATCTTCCGCGCTTTTAAACGCAAAATGAAATCAATTTATACGTTTGCGCTAGTCATTACATTAGTCTATATCTTTTTTGTTGGACACGTTCTGTTTTCTGCAATGTCGGCAACGTTCCTAGGCTTAATTTGTGCAGGAATTATTTTGGCAAGTAGCAAAAAGGATGATGACGGTGCAAAATTAGAGCTCGACCAACCCGAAAACAATACATCAACCTAATTTTGCGTGAAGTTTAGAGGTTTTTGACATGTCGGCGGCCATTTAAAATGGCTGCTTTTTTTGTTTTGAAAAATACACAACTTATCCATATCTTTCTAGGCGGATTTATGGTATTTTTAAACATGTTGATTCAATTTTGAAAGGAGGGAAATAAGATGAGAAAAGCAATTGCTGAATTTATTGGAACTTTTGTTTTAGTATTGTTTGGTACCGGGACGGCTGTTCTAGGCGGCGGGATTGAAGGCATTGGCATTCCAGGCATTGCGCTTGCATTCGGTTTATCGATTGTGGCGATGGCGTATAGTATTGGAACAATTTCCGGGTGTCATATTAATCCGGCGGTTTCCATTGCGATGTTTGTCAATAAACGTTTGTCTGCGAAAGACTTGGCTGTATACATAGTAGCGCAAATTTTAGGTGCCATTGTGGCGACGCTAACACTGCGTACATTCTTAATTTCTTCAGACTTGGCCACTACTAACTTAGGGCAGAATGGTTTTGGGAACTTAACTGCTTCAGGCGCGTTTCTAGTAGAAACTATTTTAACGTTCGTTTTTGTTTTAGTTATTTTAATTGTAACAGGAAAAAATGGGAACGCACCGTTTGCTGGTCTAGTTATTGGTCTAACACTCGTTTTAATCCACTTATTAGGTATTCCATTAACGGGTACATCTGTGAATCCGGCGAGAAGTATTGGCCCGGCACTATTTGCTGGCGGCGAAGCACTTTCGCAACTTTGGCTGTTCATCGTAGCACCGATTGTCGGTGGCGCACTTGCGGCTATTGTAAGCAAATTCGCGTTTAATAGTGAAGAGAAGTAAATAAAAAAACCACGAATTTTCGTGGTTTTTTTATTGCAATTGTTGCTCGGCGAAAGAAGCATAGAGCGGGTGGCTTTCGACTAATTCGGTGTGCGTTCCGCGTCCTGTAATTCGCCCGTTTTCAATGAAGAGGATTTGGTTTGCTGACACGATGGTCGACAGGCGATGCGCGATAACGAAAGTTGTTCGGCCAGACATTAAGTTCGCGAGTGCTTGCTGCACAATTTGTTCGGACTGGCTGTCTAGGCTGGCCGTTGCTTCGTCAAGCATTAAAATTTTAGGATTTCTTAGGAAAGCACGTGCAATCGCAATTCGTTGTCGCTGCCCGCCAGAAAGCTTAATGCCGCGTTCGCCCACTTCAGTTTGCATTTTTTCTGGCAACTTCTGAATAAATTCATCGGCGTAGGCAAGTTTTGTGACGGCCCACAATTCGTCTTCGCTCACTTCGCGGTCTAAGCCGTAGGTCAAATTGTCGGCGATTGTGCCGGATAGCATAGCACTTTCTTGTGAAACGTAGCCAATTTGGGAGCGCCAAGACTTGGTCGAAATCGCTGTAAGCGGTGTGTCGCCAACGTAAATCGCCCCGGTCGCAGGCTCGTAGAAGCGTTCTAAAAGGGCGAACAAAGTCGATTTTCCGCCACCACTTGGACCAGCAAAAGCCACAACCTCACCCGGATTCGCAGTAAAGCTGATGCCGTCAAGAATGGTGTCACTGCCCGCATACGCGAAGGATACATCTTCAATATGAACTTTTTCCCCCGAAATATCTTTTTCAACACCATTTTGAAGTTCTTCACTCTCTTGGTCTAAAATCTGTGAAATTCGTTCGGTGGCTCCTTTAGATTTCTGTAGTTGCGTGAAGAATGTGACAAACGATGTGACTGGCACAATAATTTGAAACAAATAAAGCAGGAAGGCGATAAGCGTTCCGGTTGAGAGTGTGCCAGAAGTGACACGGATACCGCCATAACCAATGATTGCTACGATAACCCCCATGACGACAAAGAAAATGAGCGGAGCGAGGACAGACACAACTTTTGCCTCGCGAATACCAAATCCAAACAAGCGATTGATACCTTCTGAACCACGTTTTTGCTCTAAATCTTCCGCGTTTGATGCCTTCACTAGACGTGCTTCTGACAACGTTTGACTAATCATACCCGTAAAGTCGGCGGTTTCCTTTTGAAGGCCTTTGGAAATTTTGAACATGCGCTGCCCAAGCGGTGCTACGATTAGTGCGGTGACTGGGACGGCGATTAAAATAACGAGAGTCATTTTCCAATCCATGAAAAGTAAAATAGTGACGGCGCCGATAACCGAAATAATCCCTGTAACAAATTGCGGCAGATGGTCTGCGATAAGCTCTTTAAGTAAGACGGTATCATTAATCATTCGACTTACGGTTTCGCCAGTTTTGGTATTATCATAATATGGAACTGGTAAGTGAATGATTTTATTCCATAAACGAATACGAATGGTGGCTACCATTTTTTGCCCCATATAATTAAGTAAAAAAACAGAGAAGCCATTTGCGATTGCCTGAAGGACAAATGCGGCCACGATGATGGCAATTAAACTGCCGTTTATTTGTGATAATGAAAAGCCATCAATTAAATCTTTTGTAAAAAGTGGCACTACAAGGCCGGCGACGGTTGTAATGATGCTCGTAATTAAGGCAACACCGATAATCCAGCTCGCTGGTTTTACGGATCCTAGAAGACTGAAAAATTTGTTCCATGTATAGGTCGTTTCAGTTGTTTTTTTATTCATGTATTTTTCCCCCATTCCTGTTCTATTATATAGAGAAATTTCACGAAGTGCGTCATGCTTAAGAGGTAATTTTTTTAAGAAATGACAGTGAAAAATTGTCACAAATAATTCATTAATATTCGTTTTTAATCTAAAATTAGCTACAAATATAGATTTTCAAATCAACAAAGTGATTTAATTCACGATAGTTTGGTAGATTTTTGTATAATCGGAATATTATGCTAATTTGCTTGTGATATAATCATAGAACTAAAGCGTTCACAAGGAGGATCTATGTTTCCTGTCAAAACTGATCATGTTAACTTAGAATTGAAAAATTTATTAGAAATTTGCTATGAGCACCCAAGGTACAATGAAAATTGTTCCGTTTTCACTACCAAAAAAGGAGATATCCTCCAGACAGTAGGCGAGGACAAAAAGAAGATTTATTTTATTCTAGAAGGGTACTTTGGTGTTTTTATCCAAAGGAAGAATAAAAACGCACGTGAAACATTTTCGAAACAGGCTATCATTCGCTTTTTGCAGAAAGAAGATACATTTGGCTTACAATATTTATTTTCAGATAACTGGGAATCAAAGGTTTGTATTCAAAGTCTTGGAAAAGCAAAAGTAATGGAAGTGGATTGTACGTTTTTAAGAGGAATTCTTGAAGAAATTGATCCAAAGCGTAATTTTATTTTAGCGCAAATGGGTATCAAAATAAATGAATCAAGAGAGTTTTCGGAATTGAGTTTTTATAAAAAAGAAGAGCGAATTCGAAAAGCATTGCTTCAATGTGCAAATAAACTTGGGACTTTTTCACAAGATGGTATTATTTTGCCGAAAGAAATTACTCAGGAAGTTTTGGCTCGTTACACAAGCACATCACGCGAGTATGTCGCGTGCACAATCCAAGCTTTAACTAAAGAAGAGATTGTTCGTAATAAGCCGAAACCACTACTTATTTTGGATAAATCTAAATTATAGGGAATGAAGATGCAGCGGGCGATAAGCTGTATCTTTTTTGTTTTCTTCAATTTGCGTTATAATGGAACCGTAAATTTGAAAGCGTTTTAAATGAAGGAGGAATTGGCATGAAGTTTTTCATTGATACGGCAAATGTAGAGGAAATTAAGAAAGCTAGCCGGATGGGATTTATTGCTGGTGTGACGACAAATCCGTCGCTAATCGCGAAAGAAGGTCGGGATTTTGGCGAAGTGATTCAGGAAATTACAGCTATTGTAGATGGTCCAATTAGCGGCGAAGTAGTCAGTCTTGAAGCGGACAAGATGGTTGCAGAAGGTCGTGAAATCGCGAAAATTCATCCAAATATGGTTGTGAAAATCCCAATGACGGGCGAAGGCTTGGCGGCTGTCAAAGTCTTGCACGCGGAAGGGATTAAAACGAATGTGACACTCGTATTTTCGGCAGCACAAGCGTTACTTGCGGCGCGTTCAGGCGCAACTTACGTATCTCCATTTTTAGGTCGCCTTGATGATATCGGCCAG
Organism: Listeria sp. ILCC797; assembly: GCF_900186185.1. Classification (NCBI taxonomy): domain Bacteria; kingdom Bacillati; phylum Bacillota; class Bacilli; order Caryophanales; family Listeriaceae; genus Listeria; species Listeria sp. ILCC797. Next base: position 9,600 of record NZ_FYBS01000018.1, on the reverse strand, counting down.
GACGGTTTAGAATTAATTCGCGACATCGCGGAAATTTTTGCTGTTCATGATATAGAAACGGAAATCATTTCAGCAAGCGTCAGACACCCCATCCATGTCATTGAATGTGCACGAGCAGGTGCGGATATTGCTACAATCCCGTATAAAGTTTTCGAACAGATGCTAAGACATCCTTTGACCGACACAGGGATTGAGAAATTTTTAGCAGATTATGAGGCCTCAAAAAAATGAATCGCACCTATCTTGTGAAAAAAGAACATCATATGCACAGGCCGAACCCCCTTTTTGTTGGTAAAAATGAAGGCGTTTGGACCTTTCAAGAAGACGAGGACTACCCAGGCTGGATTTTTTGCAAAGTCAAGGCGTCGGGGCTAGAAGGCTATGTTCCAAAGCAAATACTTATCTCGGATGAAAGCGGGAAGTCTGCTACCGTTTCTGAAGACTACTCAGCGCGTGAGCTCGCTGTGAAACCAGGCGATAAAGTCGAAAGTAATCGCGAATTAAACGGCTTTGCGTGGTGCGTTGATGAGGACGGAATGGCTGGCTGGATACCGCTTGATAAATTAGCGTAAATTTCAAAATGAAATTTTTTAAGTTTCGAAAGAGTGATATAATGGTAGCCAAGCATTTGTTTTCAGATGTTTGGCTATTTTTGACGGCACAAATTGTTTGAGAAAAGAGGTTTTGAAGATGGAAAATGTCAAACAACTTCAGGCGGCGATTTTTAATGCGAGTAAAATTGTTTTTTTGACTGGCGCAGGCGTATCGGTACCTTCCGGAATTCCAGATTACCGGTCGAAAGACGGCCTTTACAAAGGGTATCAGAATCCGGAGTATTTACTTAGCGCCACTTGTTTGAAACGTGAGCCAGAATTGTTTTATGACTTTGTGACAAAGAATATGTATTATCCAAAAGCAAAGCCGAACGGGATACACTTGAAAATGGCGGAACTAGAGCGGGATAAAGCTATCACGATAATTACGCAAAACATTGATGGTTTGCATGAAAAAGCGGGTTCTAAAAAGGTCATTGATTTTCACGGGAACTTATATGATTGCTACTGTCAAAATTGTGGAGCAGCGATTCCCGCGGCGGAGTATTTGAAATCACGAATTCATGCGCAGTGCGGTGGTGAAGTCCGACCAAACGTCGTTTTATACGGTGAAGGCATTTCTGAAGAACCCATTTCAGGCGCCGTTTTCGCAGTGCAAACCGCGGATTTGATCGTCATTGTGGGCACAAGTTTCCAAGTGAGTCCATTTTGCAATTTAATCGAGTATCGGAATAATCAGGCAGCCATTTTTGCGGTGAACAAAGAGGCATTACGGATTGCTGCTCCTGTTGAAATGATTCAGGCGGATGCGCTGCGGGTATTTGAAAGCCTTTAAGGGAAATCGGGCGCGCAGTTTTGACCAAAAGGGGGAGAACATGGTAAAATTTGAATAACTGGGAGCGTTTTCCAGTCAAAATTTTCTTTTATTAAGGAGTGGACGGCTACATGTCACCTGACCCCGAGAGTCAGCAGATTATTTTACAACTCATACTTATTTTGGTGTTAACTTTACTCAATGCATTTTTTGCTTCGGCAGAGATGGCGCTTGTATCTTTAAACAAAGGTCGGATTAAAAATCAGGCCGAGAATGGCGATAAGAAAGCAAAGAAATTGGTGACGTTAATTGAAGACCCGAGCAACTTTCTAGCGACAATTCAAGTGTGTATTACGCTTGCTGGTTTTTTCTCGAGTGCTTCGGCAGCGACAAGCATTGCCACCCGTTTTGAGTCTTATTTAGGCGGCGGAGCATTTGCTAAAGAAATGTCGATTATTATTGTCACAATTATTCTTTCCTACATTACGCTTGTATTCGGTGAGCTTTATCCGAAACGCATTGCGCTACAAAAATCAGAGGCGATTGCTCGTTTTTCGGTTGGCCCGATTCGCGTTGTTGGGATGTTACTTCGCCCATTCGTAAAATTGTTGTCACTTTCGACAAATGCGCTTGTGAAATTAACGCGGATGACGGATGCAACAGAAGATGACCGCATGACGCGAGAAGAGATGCAAATGTTGATGGAATCGAGTTCAAAAGATGGCATTATTGAGGAAGAAGAACTTAGCATGTTGCGCGGTGTATTTGAACTTGATAATAAATATGCGCGTGAAGCGATGGTGCCACGAACGGATGCCTTTATGATTGATGTGGATTTTGCACCAGAAAAAATTTGTGATTTATTGCTGGAAGAAAACTATTCGCGAATTCCGGTCTACATGGGAGATCAGGATTCTGTCTATGGTATTTTGCATTTAAAAGACTATTTTGTAGAAGCACGAAAAGTTGGTTTTGATCATGTAGACATTAAAAAACTAGTGAAAGAGGCTTATTTTGCTCAAGAAACAATGTTTATTGATGATTTGCTGAAAAACATGCAGCGCACACGTAATCAGATGGCGATTTTAATGGACGAGTACGGCGGTGTTGCGGGAATCATTACTATTGAAGATTTATTAGAAGAAATTGTCGGCGATATCGATGATGAATATGATGACTTAACAAATGAATTTGTGAAAATAAATGACCATACTTACGAGGTTGACGGAATGCTTGCACTGGACGACTTTAATCGCATGTTTCACGTGGAACTTCCCGCTCGGGGTGTGGATACAATTGCTGGCTTTGTCTTGACGCTACTAGGCAGTATCCCAAATGACGGGGAAAAAGCAGTGGCAGACTACGAACAATTTACGTTCACAGCACTTGAAGTAAAAGATGCGCGTCTTGTCTCACTGCGAGTGGAAATTAATCCATTGCAGCAGCAGGAGGAAGCGGCGGACACAATTTGACGGCTTACTAAGTTTGCCGGAAGCAGGGCAATTTGTCCTGCTTTTTGTATAGGGGGAGAAAAAAATGCCAAACATTAAGGAAATCGCGAAACAAGCGGGTGTTTCAGTGACGACAGTATCGCGTGTTTTAAACAATCATCCGTATGTGGCGAGCGAAAAGCGCGCGCGCGTAGAAGAAGTGATGCGCGAGCTTGACTACATACCAAACCGGAGTGCGACAAACTTGGCGCTTGGCAAAACGAACACAATTGGTGTGATTTTACCCTATAACGATCACCCGTGGTTCGATAAGGTTGTAAACGGCGTACTGGACGCGGCTTTCCGGAAGAAGTACTCGGTGACGCTATTTCCAACGGGCTACGATGCAAAAACAGAAGAAAAATATTTGATGATGCTAAAAACGAAACAAGTGGACGGGCTCATCATCGCTTCGCGCGCGAATACGTTAGCGCTAATTCGGCAGTATGCGGAGTACGGCCCCATCGTCGTAAGCGAGGAAACGGACATTCCCGAACTTTCGTGCGCCTATATCGACCGCGCCAAAGCGTACCAAGAAGGCTTTCTTTTTTTGAAGGAAAAAGGATATCGTGACGTCTGTTTCACGAATGGACGGGCTAGAAGCATTAGCCCAAGTACGCGCCACAAAATGAGTGCCTTTGAAAAAGTGTATCAAAAAAATGCGGCAGACTATGCCTTGAATGATTGCTACACAGTTGAAGACGGCATAGCGGCTGCCCGATATTTTTTTGAAGAAAGCGGCATGAAACCAGATGCAATTTATTCAAACGGCGATGAAGTCGCAGCGGGCATCATGGTCTATGCGCGCGAAAAGGGGCTTCGTGTACCAGAAGACTTGGCGATTTTAGGGCAAGAAAATTTGCCGATTGGATTCGTGCTTGAACTTACAACGCTCGACCACAATCTGAAAAAATTAGGCGAAATGGCTTTTTCAATATTTTATTCAAAAGAAGTAAGAAAAGAGCGAATTGAGCATGCGCTAATCGTTCGAAAATCAGTCTGAAAAATTTAAATTGAAAACGCTTGACATGAAACCCGTTTCATCATGTACAACTTAGGTAGAGACTTTGAAGGGGGCGAAAATAATGATTGTGTCAGGTGTTTGCAAAGTTTACTCAGAAATTGGTATGGAATATCAGTACGGGGAATTTTATGTGGAACGTGATTATTTGGTGTTTGAGCGAAATTACAGTTATGGTTTGGGAAAACGCCACACGTATCCGCTCGCAAGTTTGCGTAATATTGCGCTTGTTCCAGAAAAAGGCGGACAATATTTAACTTTTTCTTGTGAAAATACCCGGTTTGAAATTGCGGATAGTACAAATGAATTGAAACCTTTTGCCGATGAACTTCGCGCTGAAAGATACGGTATGCCAGAACCGAATCGGTTAAAGCGCAGTAAATATACCCCGCATCATCATTATGTTTTTGCAAAATAAAGGAGGAATAAAGATGTATAAAGCGATTATTTTTGATGTTGATGGAACAATTTTAGATACAGAAAAAGCGGTTTTACATTCTCTTCAATCTGTTTTGCAAGAAGAAGGACTCACGTATACGCAAGACGAACTGCGTTTTGTTTTAGGGATAACCGGCAAGAAAGCGCTTGCCCAATTGGATATTTTAGACGAAGAAGAAATTTTTGAGAAATGGGTGGAACGCGAAGCATCGCTCATTCATGAGGTGGAAATTTTTGAAGGCATTAAAGAGGCGCTTGAAGCGATTCCGCAGAGCGGTGTTGTCACTTCGAAAAATGCAGTAGAAATGGAGAAGGGCTTTTACCCGTTCGGTATTGACCACCACTTCGATGCGATTGTTTGCGCGAGTGATACGACGGAACACAAACCTCACCCCGCTCCTTTGCTGAAAAATATTGAAATGCTAGCTTTAAAACCTTCCGACGTCATTTACATTGGCGACTCCGCGTATGACATGGCCTGTGCGCACGCTGCCGGTGCTCATTTCGGCCTCGCACTTTGGGGAGCCAAATCAAAAGACGGATTTGAGAAGGCGGAATTTATTTTTGAAACGCCGGAAGAGATTTTGGCGCATATATAGACATTGAAAAGGTGGCTCGAATTCTCGAGCCACCTTTTTTAAAATTGTAATTCTTCTTCTTGAAGGCGTTTTAGGCGTAGTGATAATAGAATGAAGCGTTTCTTGTTTCCGTCGTCGAGAGCAAGATCAATTTCGGTTTGAATTCTTGCTATCCGTTGTTTTTGACCGAGCATTGTCATGTAGCACTCAATAAACGTATTCATTAATGCCCGTTCCTTGGCTAACTCCTCGTATTGCTTGGATAGAGAACTCGAAAAAGGTTGCAGTGCCATGACAATCACTCCTTTAATGAATATTTAGAAAATTTATACTTTCTTATACCACCATTTTTTTTTGATAAAACGTGAGCAAACAAAAAAGTCAGCAAATTGTACTGACTTTCTCATAAAATGACACTTTGGTTGCGCCCAGCGTTTTTTGCCTGATAAAGTGCGCGATCTGCGAGGTGCTGAATTTCAGGAAATTCACGTGAATCGCAAGCTGTCGCTACACCAATTGAAATGGTGATGGAAATTTTTTGTGTGGTGTCAATCGGGATGGCAGAGTTTTGAATGGCGATGCGAATTTTTTCGGCGAGGTCATAGGCGGCCTTTTCATCAAAATTAATCGCCAAGATGCAAAATTCTTCTCCGCCCAAACGAAAGGCGTTCCCTTTTTCCAAACAGTGCTCTTGAATGATTGAAGCGCATGATTGAAGCACTTTATCACCTGCGAGATGCCCATAACTGTCGTTTACAGATTTAAAAAAATCGATATCGAGCATTAAAGCGCTTAATTTGTTTACTGTGGTATCTTCCATGAGTAGCTGAATTCGCTGGTCAAATGCGCGTCGGTTCGCAAGATTTGTGAGGGCGTCTGTGAAAGCACGCTCGGTTTCAACAATATACAAATGCCGCGTCCGTCGCATATCAAAAAGCACGGCATAAAGAATAAGTAATGCAAGGCCGTTGAAAACCGTCCAAGTAGTGATTAAAATAAGCGTTTTAAGCTGAAAACCATAAAAAAAGCTGCTGTTGATAATATATACGATGACACTGATGATGAATAATTCAACGATGAGCTGACTTTCATGAATTTTACTTTTGCGGAATTTTATCCATATTGAAATGAGTAGGGCGAGCAAAAGAATGAAGAATAAAGCTTGTATGGCGATTCCAGATATTCCAAAAAGAAAGCGCGTTAGCCCGATGAGAAGTGCGGAGAAGACTGTGAAAATGGGCGAAGCCGAAATGGCGATTAAAATGATGGATACGTAGCGTAAATCAATTTTCACACCGTCAGGCAGCTCAAATGCGAAATACATAAGTAAAAAGTTACTGATTAAAATAAGCAAAAAAATTACAGCTTTCCGCCACATGAGAAGTTGAGGATTAATTTGATAAGGTATTATTTTAAAAATAAAGTAAGTACCTGCAGAAGCGATAAAAATATTTGCTCCAAAATCCATTAGCAAATTCATTTTTTATTCCTCTTTCACGTTAGTACTATCATTATAATGGATACAAGTAGAAATTGCACATGAATGGGCACGTTTTATGTAACCAATATGATTGACAACTTGATGATTGAAGATATACTTAAATAAAGGAGGGGCTAGCGTGGAAGGATATGTGGTTGATGTTGTTCAAGATGCGAATAAATTTAGAGTGATTCATAAATATTCATGTGAGAATATACCAGCAAGGGAGAATCGGCTTATTTTAGGAAAGTTTGAAACGCCACAAGATGCACTCAAATCTGCGTATACAAATTATAGTCAATTTTCTTTGAAGTTTCGTTTGTGCCCCTTATGTACAGCAACAGAAGGAGCGAAACAAGAATGACGATTCAGAAGTATTTTTCATGGAATTGGAGCAATGCGGTTTTAACATTCATTAGTGCAATTCCAGTTTTTTTAATTGCGACTCTCGTGGATATGTCAATCGGCATGGGTATGCTCATTGGGCTCATTCCAGCGGCTATTACGAAGATTGCGCCAACTAGGCGTGGGCGAGTTTCGATTTTGATAATGGGCGCAGTCATTGCGTTATCAGTTCTCATTGGCGCGCTTTTAAAATCATATTTTGGCATTGTAGGTGCGACCGTTTCAATGGGCGCATTTGCGTATTTGTCTGCGATGTTTGCGGCATCTAAAAAAGGCGTACCGGCGTTTATGTTCTTTATTACACCTGTAATTGGAATTGGTTTAAGTATTACGGATTTTCAAGCGGGGGTGTCAATTGGGCTAAGCATGGTTCTTGGTTCGACTGTAGCCTGCATGATTTCGCTTTTTTTTAAAGAAACAAAAGGGGTTAAAAAAGCACCTGCTGTCAATCCAAATAAAGTGATTTTCAAGCAATATGCGCCGTATTTTACAACAGCGATTATGCTGGCAACGGTTATTGGCTTTTATTTGGACCATACGGGGTGGATTGTGGGCTCTGTAGGGTTAGTCATGCGCCCAGTGCGTGAAATGCAAGAGATGCGTTCGGTTTTCCGGATTGTTTCGGTTGTGACGGGAATTGTTTTAATTTACATAGTGATGCTTTCGAACGCGGGGAATATTATTATTGCGGGCGCGGCTGCGATGATGCTTGTTTTAGCAAGCGGGACACATGAAAGTAAAGCGTACATTATGCCACTTTTCATGACGTACATTGTATTTTCATTTATGATGGTCATCGATAATGAAATGAATGCGACACATTGGTGGTTACTCGCTGAACGAATTTTGTGGGTTTCAGCAGGGGTCGTTATTGCTTACGTGTTTGGCCTGTTAATTCCAAAGTTTGTGAACAAGAAAAAAGCTGTAGAGTGAAGGCGCAAATGAAACGCGTCACATGTAACTGAAAAACTGCAAGACTTTTCATAAGTCTTGCAGTTTTTTTATACCCAACGATCAAATGTATACGGGATAACAATCGGGATGTCTTGGAGTGTATGAATCACCCACTGTTTTTTTCTAATCGAGATAATGTTTTGTTTTTGCAGTGTTTTTATAATGTTGGATGTGTGAGATAGTGAAACAGAAGCGAGCTCACCTAGTTTCTCATAGGTTACAAAACTCGGCAAGTCTATAGAACCGTCCGCATTACGAATGCCAAATTTGTTTGCTAGAAAATGCAAAATATAATAAATGCGTTCCTCAGACGGAAAACTATCCATAATGAGTTGAATCATGGAGTTACGCGAAAGTTTAATATGATAGTTTAAAAGAACAAAGTTACGAGGGTCTTCTGTTAAAAGTACATCGTTTAAGTAGTCCAAATCGATTTCCCAAAGAATGCAGTCAGTTAAGGCGGAAATTTCCGCATGTTCATCAGATAAATCATTTTGTGCTATTAGGAAAGGGAATTCTCCACGCTTAGAAATAAGAATAAAGACGGGACGCTTACCGTTTAGATTGGAAAGCTTTGTATACCCTTCTTGAATAAAATAGACTTTATTTTTTTTAAAACTCACTTCAATAGAGAGCCCGGTCTTTAGTGCAATTTGGTGACATTTATGATTAAATTGCGGGTTGCTCTTCAATATTTTCATCACATAATCAAAATTTGTAAAATCATCTAAAAAGCTTTTTGAGTACATAAAATCCTCTCCCCCTCACTTTAATACCTACCCAAATCTGCTTACATTAATCGCACAAATAATAAAAAACCTCTTTCTTTTTATGAAAAAGTAGGTTTGTTTTGACTTTCGTTCGTTTTGAAAATGTCACAAATCTTTCAGGAATGTTGATATGAAGCAATTTATACGACATTTAAACAAGGAAAACAGAAATTAAGGACAGTTCCCTTATGAAATCATAAAATCATGAATTATGAACAAATTTTTGAGGCGTTAAAATAAGGATATTCATTAAACGGAAAAGTTCAAAGCGAATGAAAATGATTTCAAATGGGAAGGTGCTTCATGATGGAAGACTTAATAGAACTTTATTCAAAAAAAGTAGTTGAGGAACGCTTCAATGAAAAAGAACTATTGAAATTATTAGAAAATCAATTTGCGATTTACGGAGAAAATATAAAGATTAGAAATGGGCGTAAAATTGTTTTAAAAGAACGCGAAGAATACGTCTACTACATTGTACACGGGGCGGCTTCAGTAAGCAAAGACGATACAATTTATTGTTTTCAAGGCAAAGACCGTTTTTTAGGTTTAGAAAGTATGTTTTTTGATAGCCATATGGATTTAGATTTTCATGCAGTGGGAAACACCGAGTTAATCAAATTTAAGAAAAAACAAGTTATTGATGCCTTGATGAACACACAAGAAGGTTGGATTTTCGGCTATCAAATTGCCCATCGTTTTAACGAAGTTATTATAAACCACTGCATTTTCTATAAATTAAAAGCTAGATCGCGTAGCAAAAAATTTTTATTAGAACTTGCTGATGAACTTCACGAGGAAAATGATACGAAAGATTTTCTACCAAAACAATTAAATTATAAAATGCTATCCGAGTATTTAGGTATCAGCTACGTAACCATACGCAAATTGTTTAGCGAGTTACGCAAAGAAGGATTTATAGGTAGATGTCAAGAAAGTCAACGGTTCTACATTAACGCAGAAGCATAAAAAACGAGGTGGGAAAACATTTTCCCACCTCGTTTTTTATTGAAGGTCCATAAAGCTGTTTTTTGGGTGTATAAATGCCGGAAAATTTCACAAAGTAGTCACAACTCACCTCCTGTTTGAATGGTAT
>NZ_FYBS01000020.1:0-28386 GCF_900186185.1 Listeria sp. ILCC797 | reverse complement strand
CGCTTGAATACGAGCACGCATGGTGGCATTGGCCTTTTGTAAGGCTTCTTGAAAGGCACGTACTTCGGCAATACTAATCCGGCTCATGAGGACAACGCCTTTCGAAGCTCGGCTTGTTGCGCCTCTAACTCTCGTAAAGTTTGTTTAGCAGCCGTCATTTGGTTCGTGACATCGCCCCTTTGTTCTTGTATGTTTTGCCGCCAATCGCGTTGTTCCCTGTACTGGACCTCTTCGGTATACATATGAAAGCCCGTGGCACGCTCCCCTTGCCAACCCTCCCGCAGAAGTTCACGCAGTTCCTCTTGTTCCCGCTGAATACGCATATGGTCTTCTTCCAGCCATTCCAATTGGTTCTGTTGATTTTGAAGCATATGTAACCCGTCTTCCATGTCGCTTTCTTGCTTTCGTAACGCCTGTAGCGCTTGTGTGTTTCGCTCACTTTTCGCATCCATCAGCGCAGCCCCATTCCTTCGATGGCTTGTCCTGCCGCTTGATCTTGTTTCGAAAACGCTTCGCCCATTTTCTCTAAACGTGCCGCATCTTTGTCCGCAAGCTCTGAAAACTGATGCATCATCTCAATCGATTCCATAATCGCGGTTCGGAAATCATTGATGGAGTTCGCATAGGAATCGCGCATATTCCCAGAACCCCACGGATGATAAGGATCCCCGCCGCTTGCCTCCCGTAGGTCGCTGGCATGGGTCCGCAATTCGCTTTCGCTAATTTGAATTTTAATCATGTTCATCACCTCTTGATTGTCTTATAAATACATCCTTTAGTATAGCATAAAAAGATATGATAATAAATTGTACACAGATAGTTTTCTGCTATAAAAATGGCCACAAAAAAGGAACCTTTTTCAGGCTCCTAAATTTGTTAATCAATACCGCGCATGTATTTTTTCAGCATTGGTGACATTAAGAAGAGTAGTACGGCGAATCCAATGGCAATAAAACCAGTGATTCCGAAATAAGCTACTTCCGTGTCTGCGCTGAAAAATTGTGTTGCTTGTGCGTTAAATGCTTGTCCCATGCTGTCCGCTAAAAGCCATAAACTCATCGTTTGTGAAGCGAACGCCGCTGGGGCAAGCTTAGTCGTAACGGAAAGTCCAACTGGCGAAATGAACATCTCGCCGACAATACATATAAAGAAGCTGGTAACAAGCCACAGTGGACTAACAAGCGTTGTCGTGTTGCCGTTTATTAGGCCTGGGAACATCATAATCACGAAAGATAACCCGGCGAAAAATAAACCAATTGCGAATTTCTTCGGCGTTGATGGCTGTCTGTCCCCTAATTTCATCCAGAGCCACGCGAACACAGGTGATAAGATGATGATGAAAACTGGATTTAATGACTGAAAATTGGCGGGATTTAAAGTAAAACCAAAGATGTCTAGTTGCGTTCGTTCAGCCGCAAAAATCGCGAGCGTCGTCGAGCCTTGTTCTTCTATCATCCAAAACAAAACGGCGATTAGAAATAGCGGAATATAGGCGTACAGCCGTGAGCGCTCTTCTTTTGTCGTTTTTTTACTGCGAATCATCACGACGAAATAGGCGACTGGAATGCCCACGCCTAGAATGGTCACGGCAAGGATAATAGTATTAATCGTGAAGCTGCCCGTAACGAATGCAATGGCCGCAATTAAAGCGCCGATTGCAGCCACTAAAGCGAGCGCAAACCAAATGAATTTCCCTTTTTCAGAGTTTGACATGGGATTTGGCACTTGTTTGCCGGCTTCTTTTAAATAAAGTTTTCCCGTGATGACGTATACGACTAGCCCAATTGCCATCCCAACAGCAGCTACACTAAAGCCAGCGTGGAAGCTATCTGTGGCGCCCCAAATACCTGAAACGATGAACGGAGCAATAAACGCGCCTAAATTTATTCCCATATAAAAAAGACTAAAACCTGCATCGCGTCGATTATCGCCTTTTGCGTATAAGTCCCCCACAACATTCGACACATTCGGTTTTAAAAATCCTGTCCCTAAAATGATGAGCACCATCGAAAAGAACAGTGCCGTCGCCCCCATAGGAAGCGCAAGAACAATATGCCCGGCCATAATCAAAACGCCGCCCCAAAAAATCGTGCGCCTTGAGCCGAACAAGCGATCAGCCGCCCAGCCGCCGATTACCCCAGACATATAAACTAATGAACCATAAATCGACATAATTGCTGTCGACGTCCCTTGACTAAAGCCAAGTCCCCCATCTGACACTTGTGTGTACATATAGTAAAGCAACAACGCACGCATTCCGTAGTACGAAAAGCGCTCCCAAAATTCGGTGAAAAATAATGTCGCTAAGCCTCTAGGATGCCCAAAAAAAGTTTTTTCCCTCTGTTCAGTTTCCACCCTACTTCACCCCTTTATTTTGATAAAAAAAGGCCATAATTTTATAATTATGACCTTCTGTCTGCGAGGATTATTCTGCTTTTAATGCTTTCTCATAAATCGCTCGACTCACTTCAAGCGTTTGATCGCCGCGCTCTGAAATCGCTGTTAGCTCATGACTTTCAAGTTGACTGACAAGCGCCTCGACAACTTCTTCCCCTAAACCATACTCGCTGAAATAAATCGGGGCACCAAGTGATTCGAAAAATCGCCCAGTGTTCGAAATAGCCTGTTTGACTTTGGCTTCATTACTACCTTCCGTAATATGCCACACGCGTTCCGCATATTGCACAAGTTTATCAAATTTTTCCTTTTTCCGAATCGTTAAGAGTGCCGGCAAAACAATCGCAAGTGTACGCGCATGATCAATCCCGTAAAGCGCCGTAATCTCGTGCCCAAGCGAATGACTCGCCCAGTCGCCTGGAACCCCTTTATTAAGCGTCCCGTTCAGCGCATTCGTCGCCGTCCACATGAAATTCGCTCGCAAATTGTAATCATGATTTTTTTCATCAATCACACTCGGCCCAATCTCAATCAACGTTTGTAGCAAACCCTCCGCATAACGATCCTGCACCATCGCCCCAACCGGATACGTCAAATATTGCTCCATAACATGCACAAATGAGTCAATCACGCCATTGGCAAGCTGCCGCTCTGGAAGCGTATATGTAAGCTCCGGATCAAGTAGCGAAAATTTCGGAAATGTTACCGAACTCCCAAAACTCACCTTCGCCTTTTTCGCTTTAATCGTCACAACCGCCCCACTATTCATCTCAGAACCCGTCGCCGGAAGCGTCAAAACCGTCCCAAACGGAAGCGCCTCTTTTACCGGTTTAGCAGCACCAACACCGTTCCCAAAAATATCAATCGGGTCGCCGTCAAAACGCGCCGCAGCCGCAACAAATTTCGTCCCATCAATGACAGAACCGCCGCCAACCGCAAGCAAGAAATCATACCCTTCTTTTTTGACTAAATCAACCGCTTGAATAAGCGTTTCGAACGTCGGATTCGCCTCGATACCACCAAATTCACCTGTCGTATGCCCGTGAAGAGCCTCGCGAACCTTCAAAAGCGTGCCAAATTTTTCAACGCTCCCGCCGCCGTACAAAATCAAAACCTTCTTATCCTCTGCAATTAAACCCGCCAGTTCAGAAAACCGGTTCTTTCCAAAAACAATATGCGTTGGATTATAATAATCAAAATTCCCAATCTGTTTATTCATCATCCTGCTCCTCACTTTCCTATCTTAAGTATTAATACACCTTTTCAATTCTCTTTAAACATTATAACGCGCCGTAACTCATTTTACGAAAAAAACGCCAGCCCTAAAGCTAGCGTTTTACATAAAATCAAGTAATCTATTTTTAAATTTCTCATAAAGCAAAGTACCAAGGCACCGTTATCAACCAATAATTATAATTAATGCCCCTCTCCCTTTTCTGGGACGTTTTATATTCACGAATCACTCGGCATTTGCGACTTCGAAAGTCGTTTTTCAAATTCATACAACCCACTCGGAATCACCTTAAAAAGTGGTGTCATTTCACCATCTGAAACCGCAATCAAGTCGTGCATCGCGCGCGAACAAATCGTATAAAGCAATGTTTTGTCTGCGCTAGTTGGATAGGATTTTTCTGAAGCATCAAGAACAATCACGCTATCAAATTCTAGCCCTTTCGCTAAATAAGACGGGATAATCATAATGCCTTCAGACAGTTTTTGGTTGCCTAGATGCACAAGTTTAACGTCCATTTTTTTATACAGTGATAAATAAGCAGCTTCGCAAATTTCTTGGTTTCGCCCAATAATCGCTACCATATTAGACGTTTCTTTTAATTTCAATGCTTCTTCTTGCAAAACTTCCATCATCGCCACAAAATTTTCCGTTTCAATAACTTTTGGCACATTTCCTTGCCGTGAAAATGGAATAATTCGGTCCGATTCCGCCATAATTTCCTTCGTAAAATTCGTAATTTGTTCCGTGGAGCGGTAGCTTTTCGTAAGCTCGACAACCGAAGTTCGCTCGGCATCAAAAAGCGGTGCAATTTCTTTTAACAGCGACTGCTCATCTTTCTTAAAAATGGCTTGGTTTAAATCGCCTAAAAGCGTAAACTGGCTACTTGGAAAAATTGATTTTAAATAAGCAATTTGAGCTTTTGAATAATCTTGAATTTCGTCAATAAAGACAAAACGCATGATGCGATTAATTTTTTTGCCCACAATTGCGTCGTTTAATTCGAGGAACAAAACAGCGTCTTCAAGCGCCAGTTTATTTTCATTTAAGCTTGCCACAACACGATGAATCTCCGCATTCCAATCGGCTTCTGAAAGTCTAAACTCCTGTAAATCAAACAGCCGCGGCGCGTATTGCATAAAGTGACCAAATTGTTGTTTCACATGCAGAAACTGGTTTTTCTCGACAGCCTGATGCAATTTTTTGAACTTCAAACGGACAATTTTTTTCGCCAAATAGTCCTGTTCGTCATCAAAACTTTGGAACTCGAGCTTCGTCGGAACAAGCGCACGATACTGCTCCTCGCTAAGAAGTTCCATCTCGTCTTTCACCCACGCCTTCTTGGCTTCCTCATTCGCAATCGTGTATAACTTTTCTCGAAGAATTTTTTTCGTTTCTAAAAGCCTTGCGGGCATTTTATACCGTGGTGTTGCGTAAAAAATCGCTTTGATATCTTCCTTAGAAAGTACCGTTTCCCCGCGAAATTTAATATCTTTAAACCGCAAACCGCCATTTTGCAGGAGCGACACGTATTTTCCAATTAGCGTCATCAGAAACGTCGATTCTTTTAAAAGCATCATTTCCTTGCGCGCATCGTTTGTTTCATTTTCAAACTGTTCAAAAAGGCTTTCGACGTCTAGTTTTCCCAACCGTTTCGCAGTGAAATCTTGAAATGTCGTTTGAATCATGTTTTTCTCGCCAAGTTCCGGCAAAACATTCGCGATATAATGGTTAAATAAGCGGTTCGGCGAAAAAATCATCATTTGCTTTTCATCGAGGCCGTTTCGGAAACGGTAAAGTAGGTAGGCAATGCGCTGTAAAACTGCTGATGTTTTGCCACTTCCTGCTGCCCCTTGGACGAACAATAAATCGCTTTTTGTGTCCCGAATAATGCGATTTTGTTCCTGCTGAATGGTCGCTACGATATTTTTCATTTGCAAACTAGATTCGCTGCCGAGCACATCTTGTAGCATCTCGTCGCCAATCGCGTCATTTGTATCGAACATGGACTCAAGGCGCCCATTTTTTATTTTAAATTGACGTTTTAATAACACATCAACGGTTAATTTTCCTTCTGGCGTTTCATATGTGGATTTGCCAATTTGGCCGTCATAGTAGACACTTGAAATCGGTGCGCGCCAGTCATACACTAAAAACTGATCGGATTCATCAAGCGCGGAGCCAATCCCGATATAAATTTTTTCACGTGGTGTTTCCTCGTCACAAATATCAATTCGGGCAAAATAAGGCGAGCTTTTCATTTTATCAAAAACTGTAAGTTGCTTTTCTCCGTGTTCATAATTTCGCTCGCGCTCTCTTAAAAAATGTTCTTGCTGGCGAATACTGATGTTTGTTTCAGAAACATCGTCTGGCTCTGCTAAGTTCACACGCACATCTTCCCAAAAATTGGACCGAATGTCGCGAGCCTCCTGCTTCACCGATTTTAATGATTCTTGAATTCTTTTTTGTTCCTTTTCGATCTCTTGAATCGTATAATCAATGCGGCTTTGCTCATTTTGTTCTTCTTTATTCATAAAAAAAGCCTCCCAAATTCGTTGACAAAATCAAAAATAAAGTGTATAGTATTAAAGTAGACTAATTGCGCTTACTTTTAACACTATTTGTAATAGCGTTTTTCAGTATAACACAATTTCATAGAAACAACAACTAACCTTACGAAGGTTTTTTATTTTGCTCAAACAAGGAATGCGTCTTTACGTATTCCTTTATTTTATTGTCCATTACTGTTTATACTGTACTAACCACGCGCTTTAAGCTAAAATAGAAATAGTGAGAAAATAGAATGGAGTGACCGACATGTTAATCAAAAACCTTTGCATCCCAAAAGCAAAATTAACGACTGTTCCTGAAACCGCAACTTTACAAGAAGCCATCCATTTGCTTGAAGAATCTGGCTATCGTTGTGTTCCTGTTCTTGATACAACAGGCGAAAAGTTTCTAGGAAATATTTATAAAATGCATATTTATCGCCATGCCGCAAATGGCGGGAGTTTAACAGATCCTGTAACGTCGCTATTAAAAAATGCAACGAAACATATTAGTGTAAACTCTTCGTTCTTCCAAGTGTTCTTTACCATCAAGGAACTGCCTTATATTGCTGTTTTAAATACAAATGGTGATTTCTATGGTATTTTAACACATGGAAAAATGCTCGGTCTCCTTCAAGACGCTTGGAACGTTGACACGACTGGTTATGTCCTGACCATAGCAACAGGCGAAGTACCTGGCTCTTTAACAAAAATCACGAAGATTGTGGATAAATATACGAATATCTCGAACGTCATCACGCTTGATAATCAATCTGAAGATTTAATTCGCCGCGTCCTCGTTTCATTACCAAACAGCGTAGACGAAAAAATGAAAGACGATATCATCGCTCACTTAGACCGCAAAGGCTTCCGCGTTGTGGAAATCGAAAAAGTTGAGCGTTAACACATCAAACTCTAAACTTAAGCCAAACAAAACGTACCACGCACAATCAGACTGATGACAAATAGTGAGATTCTTACGCATTGCCGAGTACCGCACCGGAGCGTACTTGAGTACGTGATGACTGAAAACAGGAAGGGCGTAGTTTGCCCGACCATGTGAGAAGTTAGGCGAAGCGGAGCGGAACGGAGGCAAAAACTCCGAAGATTGCTGTTTGTCATCAGTCTGGAACCCCCTTCAAATTGAAGGAGGTTCTTTTTTTAGATGACTAATCGGATACGGGCGACCTTGGCCGTCTGTTTCGCTTTCAAAAACGACACGGAAGCCATTTTTTTTGTAAAAAGAAAGGGCTGCTTTATTTTGCGTGTTAACATCGAGACTTTTTAAGCCTGAGTCTAATAGGCTTTTTAAAATTTGACTGCCATAGCCTTTGCCGCGCTTGGACGGACGTAAGAAGAGCATTTCCAGATGGGCGTCTTGTGTGGCAGAAAACCCAATAACCTCGTCCGCGTCTTCCCAAATTAAAATGTTTAAATGGGGAAAATAAGACGGGATTTCTTGTTCCAGTGCCGCCAAATCTTCTTTTCGCACGAAATCGTGCGTTGCCGCTACAGATTCCCGCCAAATAGCCAGCAAGGTTTTGTAGTCGGCTTCATTTGCTTGGTTAGAATTCATGCGACTTCTCCTACTTGTTTAAAATTTCGTAAATGTGGTTGTTTACTTTTCCAAAAGAGCGAATGTTGTTTTGAATGTTTGAAAATAGCACAACATAGGTTTTTCCGCTGTGGCTCATGCTGTTTGATACGTTCCAGCCGTTTAATACACCGTGGCTATTGTAGCTGCCTGGGTCGACGTAAAAGCCCATGCCGTAAAAGGACGGACTTCCTTTTGTGAACATTTTTTGGAAGCTTTTTTCGGATAAAAGTTGCCGCGTGCTAAGTGCATGGTCGAATAAATACATATCAAACGCGGACATATACATGTTTCCCACGCCGAAAAGTTGCGATAAATCCGGAAGCGACGGCTCCGTGTAACTGCCGTCTTTTTTGATGTAGTAGCCGACCGAAGCATTTTTTTCTTTTTTGAAGGTTTGGTAAAAGCCAGCCTTTTTCATGCCCGCTTTCTGAAAAATATTTTCCGTGAGGTAATCTGATAGGCTTTGACCGCTTAGTTTTTGGACGAGGTAGGCGAGCACCGTGTAATTCGAGTCAAGGTAATCCCATTTCCCTGGGCCGCGCTTAATCCCCTTTGCCTCAATATCTTTCACAAGCGCTTCAGGCGTTATTGCCGCATTCGATTCCTTGTGGCCGTTCAAACCGCTCGTATGATGGAGCAAATCAGATAGTTTAATTTGACCGCCGTTTGGAAAGCCCGGTAAATACTTCCCTACCGCGTCCTCGGTATTTAAACGGCCTTTCTCTTCCAGTTGCAAAATTGCCGTAGCAATGAATGCCTTCTGCGCTGAACCAATGTAGTAGACTGTGTCAGGCGTGTTCGCCGTTTTGGTTTCCCGATTCGCATACAAATAGCCTTTATTTAAAACGGTATGTCCTTCGCGAACAACAACGGCTGTGCCGCTAAAGCCGATTTGTTTTAAATAGCTATCAATTTCTGTGTTTTCGACCACTTCTGCTGTTTTCGTTTCTTGTTTTGGCTTTTTGGTTTCCTTTTTCTGGCTGACTTTTGCTTTTGGTACATCTTCACTTGTTTTTTTCGGTGTTAGCCAACTAATCCCCACAAATAGGGCTAACAAAAAAAGGACAAGGACGCTAAAAAAGGCTATAATTCGCCTTCTGCGATATTTCTTCCTTAATTCATATTTACTTTTCCGTGTTTTTTCCACTATTTCTTCACTCCTACAGCCTTTTGCTGCCTCAGAAAAAACAGTTTTCACAACTCCATACATGAATAGTAGAGCAAACACGTAAAAAATGCAATCATTTGTTTAAAGCAGTCTGTAAGGGGTAAAATAGAAGGGTCAGAAATCGTTTGAAAAGGAGATAGATAAACTATGGTAACAATAACAAAAGGTAAGTTTGATGGATTGCAAAGACTTTCAAATGAAAAAGGCGTTATCGCTGCACTTGCCATTGACCAACGCGGCTCACTTAAAAAGATGATCCAAGCGGCCAAGGGAACGGAAGATAAAAAAGATGTGGAAGATTTCAAGCGTCTTGTATCGGAAGAATTAACGCCTTATGCTTCTGCGATTTTATTAGATGATGAATTCGGTAAACCTGCGATTAAAGCGCGCCACGAAGGTTGTGGCTTACTTACTTCATATGAAAAAACAGGTTATGATACGACAATTCCAGGTAAATTACCTGACTTAATTGAAGATTTATCAGCATTACAGATTAAGGAAAACGGCGGCGATGCTGTCAAAATTTTAGTTTATTATGATCCAGATGAACCTGCTGAAATTAATGAAATCAAATTCGCCTTTTTAGAAAGAATCGGTGCTGAATGCCGTGCGGTTGACATCCCGTTCTTCCTTGAACCGATTACGTATGATTCCAAAGTGACGGACTCTAGTTCCCTTGAATACGCGAAATTGAAACCGGCTAAGGTAAAGGCATCTATAAAAGAATTTTCTAAACCACGTTATGGTGTAGATGTTTTAAAACTTGAAGTTCCAGTTAACTTCAACTATGTTGAAGGCTTTACGGACGGTGAAACTGCTTATTCGCAAGAGGTTGCTGCTCGCCATTTCGAGGAATGTTCCGACCTTTCTCCGCTGCCATTTATTTATTTAAGTGCTGGTGTTACTGCGGAAATGTTCCATAAAACGATTGAATTTGCGAACAAACATAACGTTCAATATAGTGGCGTTTTATGTGGCCGTGCGACTTGGAAAGATGGTATTGAGGTTTACGGTAAACAAGGTGATGATGCGCTTCGCGAATGGCTTCGTACGCAAGGTAAGGAAAACATTACTTCCTTGAACAAATTGTTAGACGAAGGCGCTGTTCCTTGGTGGACAAAATACGGATCACTTGATGATGTGAAAGTGGTTGAAAAATAAGAAAATCAAAACCCAGCTGATAATCTCAGCTGGGTTTTTGATTGATAACGCTAGTTACTATTTTATGCTTGTCTTAACACCATTTTCTTCCAGTCCAAACTCACCAAGAAAGCGGTAATAAGAATGAATGGGAAAAATTGGAGCGGAAAGACGAATAATAGAATCGAGCTTGTCAAAAATGGGCGTCCGACTACTTTTGTACAACTTGCGGCAACAAAAACAGTTACAAGGAAGCTTACATGGATATCAAGCGCCCAAGTAGCCACGTAACCCATTACGCCGCTTGCAAAAATGGCGGGGAAAATCATTCCGCCTTTCCAACCTGCTCCTAAACAAATCGCCGTTAATAAAGGCTTAAACAAACCAATTGCAAGGAGTAACCAGAAGGGATATTGAGCGATTTCGGCTGTAATTTCAACTAATTGATGCTCACCTGAAAATAGAAAATAATGCGAAATCATGCCGAACAGACCGATGCTCACACCACCAATTAAGGCTAGCAAAATCTTATTTTTAATCAATTTAAGAACTTTTTGTACCACATTTTGTAGAAATAAGAAGTAAATGCCAAAAAGGCTGCCAAGGATAATAATTGGGATGAAATAAACGAGGTTCAGCCAAGACCATGAAATTTCCGGTAGCCGGATAGCAAAAACACTTTTTTCTAACGGTAAAAGACCTTTCACAAAAATATACGTCACAAGTCCGCTGACTGACACGAGCAGAGATAGGCAGAGCTTCGACCAGCGCGGTAGTTTTTGCTCTTGATAGTCTTGATCCAAATCTTCAGCGATACCGTTAAGCGGCGCGAGAAACACGACCGAAAGCATGCCGAGAATCCCGAGATTGATGAGACTCTCTTTCCGCTGCATATCCATTTTAATATGGTCAACAAGCCATGTCACAAGCCCTCCGATGATACCTACAAGAGCTGCTTCTGGACCTAAACTTGCGCCAAATGAGAGCACGACCCAGGCGGCCAAAATCGTGTACAACAAACGATTTTTATATTCCACTCGCCCCGTTTTTTTCACTTCGGCCATGTTTTCATGTAGCGTATAAGGAAACGGGCCGACTTTCGTTTGAATAAGCCCGACTAATAAACCACCAACTAGGCCTACTAACACTGGATAAAAACTAAGATTCGGCATAAGTGACGGGATTTCTTGCCAAACAATATGTATGGAAAATTCAATAAGGGCAATAAAAAGGGCGCCGACTAAGCCGACAAATGCTCCTATAAGCAATGTATAACAAATATAAATGAAGGATAACTTTTTCACGGACTACTTCCTTTCCTAAAAGAACAGCTTTTAAATCATGAAGAAAAAAGCCACAAGATTATTAATAAAATGAAGCAAAATACAAGCTTCTAACCGTCTTGTTTTATAATACATAAAAGCAAGCCCAAATGCCATTACAAAGTAGATAAGGAAGCTCAAAATATCTGTTGGTATATGCAGAAATGTAAACAGTAGCGAACTTACAATGACCGCAATTTTCGGATATTTACGCAGAATGACGCCCATAATGAGGCCACGAAAAATGGTTTCTTCCGCAATTGGTGCCAAAATAACAATGGCGGTAAACATCGTTAGAACAGAAGAATTCGTCAAGAAGCCTTCTAATCCTGTTTGATTCGCTGTGTTAAAGTTGGGATTTAATAAACTGATGGTGAATTCAAGTACATTTGACACAAGAAGTGTTGCAGCACCAATGATGAGCGCTTGAATTGTAGCTTTTTTCGAAAAGGGTTTAAAGCTAAATAAACGCATATTGGTCGAATAGGCTAAAAGAATGATGACGCCTAACGCAAACGCTTGCGTCAAGTTCATATACCATGTCATCTGGAAATGATTTAGCGCTGTATCCATCGTGCCCGCATAAAATTGTAGCAAAATCGCAATGAATTGCCCAATCGAATCTAAAATAAAATAGAGCACAACCCAAATAATCCCAAGCCAAGCTTTTGGTTGCTTCTCATCGTTTTCAATTGGCATTAAACCGATCACACCTTTCTCCCTTTTAGCCTAGCATGAAAGCCAAAAAAAGTAAACGACCCGCAACAAGGCGGGCCGCAAAAATTTATTTAACGAGCTGTTTTGTAGTAAATTGTGGTAAATGTTCCTTATGAGCTTCTAGCATCTCATCCAGTAATTCTTGGGCAATGTCGCCACTTGGAACGAGCGGATTTAACGTAAACGCCTGAAGTGCCGTCGCATAATCACCTGTTACTGCCGCCTCAATTGTGAGCTCCTCCATCGCTTTCATCACTTGCAGAAGGCCACGTTGTGCGGGCGGGAACTTCCCAAAATTAATCGGCTCCGCTCCGTGCGCCTTAATCACACTTGTGATTTCAATTGCGCTATCGTAAGGCACATCATCAATCGCACCATTATTTCGCGTAGAAACGACCATCGTTGTTCCTTTGTTGTTGTAAATCGAGTTAATGATTTCGCAGGCCGCATCACTATAATGCGCTCCGCCGCGTTTAGAAAGCTCCTCTGGTTTGTGATCCAAATTCGGATCTTTGTAAAGTTCAAACAAGCTCTCCTCTAAACGTTTCACAACCTCGCCACGAGTCCCTTCATTCTTAAATGACTCAAGCTCCTCTTTTAACATATCGTCCGTCATGTAGTAATAACGGTGGTACGGACACGGAAGCATCTTCAAATGCTTCACTTGCTCATATAAGAAACGCATGTTTTTAATGTTTTCGACCACTTTTTCAGGATTGGCATCAGGCGCATACAAGCCGTCAATCACCTGTTCAGTCAGCTCAGTGCCATCTTTGTCAAACACGCGGTGCCAGTGAAGATGATTAATACCAGCAAACTTGAAAAATAAATCTTCTTCTGGCTTTTTGAGTACATCACTTGCGCTTTTCACTGCGCCAATTGGGACATTACATAAGCCAATCACTTTATCCCATTTTCCGTAACGAAGAACAGCTTCCGTTACCATACCAGCCGGGTTCGTAAAGTTAATCAACCAAGCGTTCGGACAAAGTTCACGCATATCTTCTACAATGCTTAAAATGACTGGAATTGTACGGAATGCCTTAAACATACCGCCCGCTCCGTTTGTTTCTTGTCCAATAATGCCATGGCTAAGTGGAATTCTCTCATCTTTAATACGTGCATCAAGTAAGCCGACACGAAATTGGGTTGTAACAAAATCCGCATCTTTAAGTGCTTCTCTTCTGTCTAAAGTTAAATGTACTTCGCAATCAACGCCAGCAGCTTTCACCATTCTTTTCGCCATATTGCCGACAATTTCCAGCTTTTCCTTACCTGCTTCAATATCAACTAACCATAATTCCTTAATTGGTAGTTCATGATAACGTTTGATAAATCCTTCCACGAGTTCAGGTGTATAGCTTGAGCCGCCACCAATTGTGACAATTTTTACTCCGTTTTTCATCAAATAAACCTCCTAAGTGAATTTAAAGCGTTTTCTTTTTTACATTTTTATCATAAATTATGTAATGCATTACAGGTCAAGCTTTTTCCAAAACTTTTTTTATTTGTGCTATACTTTAATTGAGAGAACAAAGTGAGGTGCTTGTTTTGGCGAATATAAATGAAATTGCAAAACGCGCAGGCGTTTCAAATGCGACGGTTTCAAGAGTCATCAATAAACAAAGTTACGTAAGTGAAAAAACGCGCGCTCGTGTTCAGGCGGTCATCGATGAACTGGACTATGTGCCAAACTTAAATGCTGTTTCATTAAAGAAAGGGGCAACGAAACTAATTGGCATTGTGGCACCAACGTTTTCGGATTCTTTAAATGTGTTTATTCGTAGCTTTACAATTGCTGCGCAGGAACATGGCTATAACGTGACCCTTTTCATGACAAAAATCAATCGCGACAAGGAACTTGAGGCACTTGAAATGCTTCGGCGCAAACAAATTGATGCGCTCGTTCTCGTCATCCGTTTAAACGACTGGGAAACCATCGAACAATACACAAAATACGGCCCCATCATTACTTGGCAGCGCGTTGAAAACAAAAAAATCCCTTCTGTTTTTATGAACCAATACGACGGATACATGCTCGGTCTTACGCATCTCTACGAAAAAGGCTACCGCCGCATCACAAACATTTACGGCGTTACTTCGGGACTAAATACGCAAAGTCGCATGCAAGCCTACCTCGATTTTTGTAACGCACACGAAATCGATCCTCACATTGTACGGCATTTTTATGGGATGGGAACACGCAAACAAGGTGAAGAAATCGTCCATTGGTTTAAAGAAACGAAAAATAAGCCCGATGCTTTCTTTACTCCAAATGACTATCTTGCTGCCGGAATTGTTTCTGAAGCTCGCAGGCAAAACCTCAGCGTTCCCGGTGACTTCGCGGTTTGCGGTTTTGATGATTTGGAGATTTCGCACTTGCTCGATATCACGACTATCCACTATCCAATTGATAAGCAAGCGGAAAATGCTTTTACGATTATTCACAATGAATTAGCCGGCGCTAGTGCCCCTCTTCAAGAACTCGAGTTCCGTCTAGTAACCCGAAAAACGACGTGAGGTGAAGAATTTGATTAGAGGACTTAGTCATATGACCTTTATAGTCGCCGATTTAGACAAAGCAACACTATTTTTCGAAAAAATTTTCGATGCGAAAGAAGTTTACGCTAGCGGCGACCAAACATTTTCACTTGCGGAAGAAAAATTCTTTT
This sequence comes from Listeria sp. ILCC797, assembly GCF_900186185.1. Lineage (NCBI taxonomy): Bacteria > Bacillati > Bacillota > Bacilli > Caryophanales > Listeriaceae > Listeria > Listeria sp. ILCC797. The sequence continues at coordinate 13,593 of NZ_FYBS01000020.1, read as the reverse complement.
TAATTGATGACATTTGGATTGCCATTATGAAAGGCGAAACACCGCTTCAGAAAACGTATAATCACATTGCTTTCAAAATTGAGACAGATGATTTTGAGCATTATTATGCGCGTATTCAAGCACTCGGCCTTGAAATTAAAGAAACACGGGCACGCATATCTGGTGAAGGTGAATCCATTTATTTTTATGATTTTGACCAACATCTATTTGAACTTCACACAGGAACTTTAGGAACACGACTTGAAGCATATAACAAGCAAAATAAAGATGGGAAAATTTGATCCATTATGTTATACTTTGAAATAAGAAAAGGGATATGTTGTGTCATATCCCAAAAGAGCCGTAAAGACGGTGACAAAGCTATAAAAATGAAATAATCATCTTTCCCTCGTCAAAGTGAAAAGATGATTATTTGTCTTTTCTAAGTCTAATTAACACGACCATAAAGCCAAGCAAGGCAATAATAAATGTGCCAAAACCTAGCATTAGAGCCATTGTTTCATAAACAGACATGTTGCATTCCTTTCGTAGATTTTATACGTATTCTTCGCATAAGCACCACCTCCAAAACGCCTCCATCTTCACTTCTCTGTCTGTTCAGTCTAGCATAATAATCGACCTTTTTCTATACAATTTTCAGGCCCGTATTCCTTATTTCCCAAGCGATTTCGGACAAAAAACAAAAAATCTTAAGGAATTAATCTTCCTTAAGATTTTTCTAGTTCAACTATCTCTTTTTAAACATCATATTCTAATTCTTTTTCAGCCGCTTCGATAAAATCAAGCGGTGTTTTAATCGTATCTGGATCGAAGAGTTTTGCGCCTACTCGGAGCTCAATGCGCACGCGGTATTTTGTAGCAAATTCGGTGTTATTGGCTTCACTAATCCGTTTTTTGATGCGGTCGGACACAAGTTTCGCCCCCGGATCATCGGTTATGAGAAGAAGTCCCCATGTGGCCTCTTCTTTATCCAGTAAATAAAGCACGTCACTCGTTCGAATACAAGACTCCAGCAGTGCTGAAATATCTTGCAAGGCAACGCGCATTTCCTCGCTACTTTGGAATCTTTTTAGCTCTTTCCAGTGGCGAACTTTGACAACAAGTAACGCAAGCGGCATATCATAACGCTTAGAAATGCTCGCAAAAATCGCTTCATCATTTTGGAAAGAAACAATGTTTTTTAGTAGCGTATCTTGATCAATCGTACCTAAATATTCATTTTGTGACTTAATGACTGCATTTTCCAGCTGTAATTTCGTCGTATTTCGTGTGAATAAAAATGCCGCAACCGTGAAAAGTGGTGTCATAATCAGCCAAAAATATGAACCAAGTGTATACTCTGTCCCTTTTGTAACTGTTTCATACAAAATATATGTCGCGTAGCTGAAAATAAACACAATATTTAAAATCAAACCTAAGGTCAAATTCGTAAAGTACGTAATAATCACAAGTAAAAAAGCGATGTTAAAAAAGATGATATTGGTTAAATAATTGGTTGGGTCATCCGCAATAAAAGCTACACTAATAAAACAAAGAAGGATGAACAGCAAAAACCCAATATCCGTTATAAAATCACTACGATTTCGTTTCATTTATCCTCCCTCATTTCTTCCGATATTTGCGCAGTAATAAGACCGTTGCGACAATAAGAATAATTAGCGTCATAATGGCTACGCCGACAAAAGCTAGTGTCGCCTGATTATCCGTCAGTTTTGATGCAAAAGATGTTTTTTCTCCGGCATCTGCAACTTTTTTGAAGCGATACGCATGAATGGTGTCGTCGGTATCCATAATCGCACCGTCGCCGTAGGTTTTACTTAACATTTCAGCGGAACCTAGTAGCGTGGCGCCAAGCTCGGTTGTGCTGCTTGTCGGCCCCGTAATCGCTAAAATCGCATTTTCTTTGTTAAAAATGGAGGGGATGAGTTGGACGCTTCCGATTCGCTTCCCGTAGGACGGGTCAATTTTCAGTTTCTCGTTTGAGAGGAAATAAGTACCCGCTTTGTTGTATTTGAAATACAATTGGTCGTTCGCCTGCTTGATGACCGTGTTGTCGTTTAAACCGCCGACCGCAATGATGTTGCTCGCTTCATTGGCCGATTTAAAATCAGCGCTTTTGACGGCTTCTAGGCTGCCATTGTTGCCATCAACGAATTGACCGAACAAGTTAAATACATTTTGCAAGGCGTTCATCGTATTTGCGTCTGGGTTGTCGGGTAACACCACAACCGCTTTATTAAACTGCCCATCTTCAATCATCGGGTACGGATAATTGTTGAATAGAAAGTCTTGCTGTTCCTCGGTTTGCAAATTGAACGTCGACTCATTTGTGACAAAGCCCCATGGAATTTCAGAATCGTTAATGAAGCCGCAATAATTATCGGTTAACACTAGATCAAATGCGACTGTGACGTTAAAATTGCCCACAATATTCATATCTTTTGGCACATTAATCGTGAACGAATCATCATTTGCTTTTTTCGCCGTTAGCTTTTGGCTTCCAATTGGTTTGCCGTTAATTAAAACGGTGACAAGGGAATGCTCGAAATCAAGGTTACTTGAGTAGCGATACTTTAAGTTCACTTTAGTCCCGTCCGAAATGCTTCGGTTTGAAGGCACTTTAATAAAATAATCCTGCTCCACGTGGCCGATGCCCTTCACTTTGTCGCCTTCTTCGGTCAGCTTAATTTCTTTGTCGACTTTCGACTTCGGCGTCTCTACTTTTTCGTCCTTTTTCACCCACTTTTCGTTTAAAGCAAGTTGGGACATGAGCGCCTGGTTGCTAATAAGCTTCGCTGCCGTTTTTAGCGCTGCATCGCTATTTGAGGTGACTACCAAAACTTCTTTGCCAGATACGCGCGTGAGTTTCATGACGGCTTGGTCATCCAATTTCGCTTTATCAATCCCCGCTTGAAGTCCGGCCGGCAAATCCTTGAAATTCGCGATAACAAGTTGATACGCCTTATCCGCCCTTTCAGTATACTTCCCGAATGCAATTTGCTTATCGTCCAATTGATTTTCATGCGCAAACGCCGTCACCGCTTGAAGACCGGCCGTCATTTCCGCATTCGCCGCCTGATTTGAAACAAAAACGCCGCTTTGTTCATTTTTCACCGTATCGATGCCCGTAAAACGCTCATTAAAATCCGCAATCGTATTTTTAAACGCCGCAGCGTCGTAATCCACCAAAATGCTGCTCGCTTTGTCAATGTGCAACCAATTCGCTGGTGTGTCGTCAATCGTACATTGATTATCTGGCAGCGTCGTATAAATAAAGCCTTCTATACTTAGCACATTGCTCCCCTTTTTCAACTTATCGACCGGCACATCAACCGTAACCTCCTGCACGCCCGTCTCCCCTTTAGCCGGACGGAACGAATAGAACGGCACATCATTCACCGAGAAGGTTATGGTTGAAACCTCTTGTTCCGAAAGCTGCGTCACACGGTAAACAAGCTTCACCTTCACCGTCTTTGTATTCCAATAATTTTCAATCGTAAAATTTTGTTTTGTTGTCGTATATTTTCCGCGCGCTTCCTTGTCAACGCCAAGCACCGTCTGATAAGTCGCCGCTTCCGCATGAAGCTGCATGCCAGCAAAAAAGAAAATCCCGAGCAAAACAGCCAGTACACCTAATTTTTTCATAATGCCCCTCCTAAAATCGCTCCGTCTTGTACCATTTCGTTTCCCGTTTTAAAATCGTATCCTTTAAGAAAATATAGAATCCATAAGCAGCAACAATCATCCATAGCTGACAATACGTCACATACATCAACATAATAAACAAGAAATTCGAAAGCGAAATCTCGTCTTTTTCCGTTGAAAGCGTAATGAAAGTCCCCGTAATAAAAAGAATAATTGCAAGCAACCAAAGCGTCGTACTAAAGCTCGCAAGCGTCGTATGCACATAACCTAAAAAGTTAAAAATAAGGAGCGCATCACTAAGAAGCAGCGAGCTCAAAAGTAAGAAATAAATCGATAAAAAGTACAAAATATCAAACCGCACAGGACGACCTTTTTTTTGGAATAAAAGCGGCACATTTTTTAGAATGACGTAAATGTTTCCCTTCGCCCACCTTGAACGTTGCTTAAACCATACAGGAAGCGTCTGCGGTTCCTGTTCCCACGTAACAGCTTTCGATTGGAACTTAATTCGGTAGCCCATCATGTATATGCGAAAACTAATTTCCGTGTCTTCGGCTACCGCCTTCTCGTCCCAGCCGCCAATTTCCGTTAAAATCGACCGTCTGACGACAAAATTTGTTCCTGGAATCGTGCACAGTTTAAATAGTGACCACCGCCCAGCTTGCGCCATCCACTGGAAGCTAAGCGTCTCAATATTAATAAAACGGGTCAGAAAGCTTGCATTCCGGTTCCGCGTTCGAAACTTCCCAATGACCGCCCCTAAGCTTTTGTCGTTTGTGATTTCCCCAATTAGGTAGCGCAGTGCATTTTTTTCAGGTGTATTGTCCGCATCATAAATCGCGATGTAGTCCCCCTTGCTTTTTTCAAAACCAATGTTTAACGCATTTGATTTGCCCTTCCCGCCCGTTTCGCTATCCGTATTAATCACAGTAAGCGCGCGGTTTGGGTATTTCAGCTGGATATTCCGCAAAAGTTCCGCACTGTTGTCGGAAGAATTATCGTTGATGACAATCACTTCGAAGCGGTCGTTTGGGTAGTTAAATGCAAGCAAGGATTCCACCGTTTTCACAATTACTTTCCCTTCATTGTGCGCTGGAACCATGACCGAAACGAAAGGTTCCTCGCCTGCAATTTCTGGCACTGCACGCCGCTCATTGCGCAAATAGTAAATGTATCCCGCAATGATAAGCACGATATTCACAAGTAAAAGCCCCCAAATACAAATGACTGCAAACAGCGATAAATAATCTGCAACCGTCAAATCGCTCACCTCATTTCACATATTTTTTCCGGTAAACTCGGTACCCAATCAAAAACAAAATCACAAACACGAGCAAAGTCGCCAAAATAATAACCGTTAAAACCTTTGATTGGGTAGAAAAGAATTCGTCTAGCGAGGCTTCTTGCTTCGTAGCCTCCGTCTGCTTCATCGTATCAGACTCATCTTGCGGATTTATTTCCTGCCCGTTCACGTATAAAAAGCCATTTTGAGCCGTAATCTTATCCTTTTCCGTCTGAACGGCATGCGGTAAATCCGCATAATCCTGAATCGGTAATTTTTGAAGCCACTCAACCGTTTTCTTTAACTCAACTTCATCACTAAACAAGGAAAAACCAAGTGCAGTGTCCACCACAAACCGCGTCTGTTCCGCATTTTTAGCCCATTTCGCGTAATGCTTGCCGTCTAAATAAAACAAGGCATTTTGAAACGCATTCGTTTGGTTCGTTTCAGCGGTGTAAACGATATTCTTGTTTGGGAATAAAATGGCGGAGGAAAACGGGGCTAATCCTTCGTCACGATAAATTTTATCCCTTTGCCAGTACGCTTCTGAACTTATCCCAAGCGGTGCAATTTCGTTTTCCGCAAAGAAGTGAATGGAAGTCGCCATCACATCGGTTAATTCGCCCTTCTTGCTTTCCCCAAAAGTAACGACTGGCGCATTTAAAATGATGCTCCCACCGCGCGTTTCAACGTACTGCAAGAGTTGCGCATATTTTTTAGCGGCATTTAATTTCATGTTTTCAAACACGGGTCCAGCACTCACGATGAACGGAATGCCCGCTTCGTAAAAGGCGTCAGCTGTTTGTTGTACCATCTCAAAATTCACAAATGGATTCACATCGCGAATGACAACATATGGCTTCCCCGTCTGTTTCGCCCCGTAAAAATCGTTCAGCACCTCAAACAAGGCCAATCCACTAACCGGCGTATCCACTAAAAAGCTCGCGTAAGACACATCGCCATTTCGAACCGCGTAAGGGAATTTAGTTCCGGTATCCGTCGTCACTTCGCCCATTTTGTGCCCTTCAGCCGCTTGAATAAGGTTCAGTTTCCCTAAAAGAAGTGGTTCAGATTGCAACGCCTCATGCACTTTCACCGAAACAGCCGTATCATTCGCTTGCACTGCAAGGTTTCCTAATTTCTCCCGCGCCCAATCAGGTGGCGTTTGCCCAACAAATAAGATTTTCTTGCCCGACTGCTGCAACTTCTCACTAATTTTGCTGTCTAAATGCTTCGTTTTATTTTGCACAACAATTATAAAGTCCGCGTCTGCCTCCAATTTTTCATGCACGTCTTGTAGCCGCACAGTTTGTCCGTAAGATGCAAGCATCCTTAAAAGCAAATCAACATTTCCATTCGTCACATCTTGTTTCGCCAAACTATCGTATAAAACAAGCGTCGTTCCAGCCTTAGCAGCCTCGCCTGGTGCGGGCCATAAACAAATACTACTAACGAAAAGAAGCACTAAAAAACATTTTTTAAACATGTTTGCCCGCCCTCCTTTTCGCAATTTGTTTGCCGACCAATTCCGTTAATGAAGCTAATACCATTAACAACACAATATCGAAACAAACATTGAACAAAAATTCATGTTTCGCTAAATCAGCTTCCCCGTCACCAACAATCGTCGTAAGTAACACCGAAAAGCTCGTTCCAACTAAAATTAAAACTAAATCGAGCCTAAGCATTCCCCGAAAATCGCCTAAATGCCACTTTTGAATGATTCCCCGGCTGTAACCCGAAGTGACAGCCACAGCCCATAAAACAATCATCCCAAATGCAGACGGCGAAGCATTATGTTTCACCGTACTATAAAGCGTAAAAAAGCCTGTTTTAGCCCCAAATGGCTTGCCCGCACTCTCTTCATAATTACCCATTTCTAGCGGACGAATCGTAAAGGCATGTTCCGCTGACAAATTCAGCATTTTAAGCAACGCATCAGGGTGCCCCACATAAAATTTCAACACTGGCACAAATCCAAAATGGCTATAAAAATGATCTTCCATAAAGGCACTATCCGTTTCCACCATCTTATATTTTTGGAAATAAGTTGTGCCTTTTAAAAGCGCAAACTGCTCATTTATCCCCATTTCTCTTAAATCTTTTTCTGGGTTTTCGGAATCCAAAATGACTCCGCGCGTCATCGTTTGGTACTTGTTAATCGTCACAAACGTTTCAGGAATAAAGGCATACATCAGCACACCAGTTAGCACGATAACCCCCAGTGCGGAAGCCACCCAAACCTTAAAAGCTTTATTTTTTTTAATAAAGAGAAGTAAAAGTCCGAGTACACCGATGACGATAGCGACCGGCGCGTTTTGCTGTTTCGTGGTGATAAGAACAATGCTCGAAACAAAAAAGAGCCCGAGCATCCAGTAATCATTGTAGCGATTTTGATACATAAGCAGCAGGCTTGCCGCGATATAAAGCATCGCAATCATCATCAAACCTTCACCAAAAAACGAATTAAAATACGCCAAATAAGCTGTATCCCCGAAAATCAGAACCGCAAAAATCGCCACCATATAGCCACGCCAGTCCTGCATTTTCACCGTAATTCCTTCCACGAGCAAATAAATCGCCACAACTAAGAAGAGCAAATAAATGACCGCCAAAAAGCGAATATCAAAAACGCCATCTAAAAAGAAATTATTAACAAACAAAGCCGCTTGAATAAATACACTTTGGGAGGAAAAAAAGGCGGTGTTTTGTTCGTTAAAGTACTCATAAATCGGATAGTCTTTTACGAAATACCCAAATTGTGTCGCCGAATGCTGAACCGAATCAACGTACATATTATTACTGGAAAACACCCGAAAAAAGTCCCCATTGTCGGCTAGACCGATATAAGGCGGCACAAAAAGAACTACAATGCCAATTATAAAAACACCAATTGCAGCCAAAAGAGCCGGACTGATAGACTGCTTACCCCAATGAATAAAAGCTATCCATTTCAAATAGATAACCCGTTTTATGCGCCCCGTATCCATGCAGTCCCCTCCTTTTTATATGAATTGGATTTTTTTCTAACTACTATATACCTAGTACTTTCAGACATATTTTAGACACATTTACAACACAATTATACCAAAAATAAAGAAAATTACTAGCTAGAATCCTTTTTTTGCGTTTCTAGATGTAAAAGAAGAGCGATCTTGTTTACTAGATAACTTTAATCTTTAGGTATACGAAAAAGCGATAACTTACTAGTAAAGTGCCTTTTTATTATTCTAATAACATTTCCACCCTTAGTTTATATTCTTCATCTTTGTATGTCTAAATATTTCGATTTTTCAACAATTGCTTCAAAGCACTTATATCTGAAGCATAAACAGACTGTTATTCTTCATTTAAACCATCAACTTCTTTTAAAACTTCTTGCTTTTCTAATAGATAAAATGACACAACAAGCACTAGCTGACTTAGTTAGTGTAAATCGTGTAACTTATAAAAACTGGGAAAATGGCAAGAGAGAGCCTGAACTTGATAAAGTGGTAGAGCCTTGCAACAGAACCAAATTCCACTGTTGATTATCTTCTGGGTAATTCAGATATTAATTATCTAGATATTTTGGTGAGTAATTTCTTTGATTGGCTGCTTGTTTTCTGTTTGGATCATTTGTTTCACTCCTTCAATTTTTTGATACACAAAAAAACGGTATCAGTGATTTGTTCCTCACTAATACCGTTTCAATAACTTTCCTATTTTCTAACTAAAATCATTGTACACCCATGTCCTTTGAATTTTTGTACAATACATACTGCTTGCTTTGGCAACTTGCTTAGTGAATTACTGCTTACTAGTCAAGGCGTTACTAACTGACGTCAATCAGATGGTAAAGTGCTTTTTTATTTTCAAATTTACTTGTCTTGCCAAAAAAATATATTCTCTTCCATGCTTAATTTTTCTACATGAATATCTTTGCAAACTATGTTCATTGTCATAATCGATAGATCAAGGGAACATACCATAAAGTTTTCATTATCTTCATATTTTTTTAAGGAAATATCTTGTCCATCATACCCTAATTGTCCCCCACGCATCTCCTTTACATTATCTATAGTTCTCCAATTTGAATCTGTTTCATAACTAACTTTATAACAAGAAAAAAAGCTAATTTTCCAACAAGTTTTTTCATCATTTTCTATAAAAATATATACCTCATCACCAAAATACTGTGTTTGAATATCCAATATTGACATATCCCAATACTCGGTATTATCAATCTCATTTTGTAATAATTTAATATTCATAATATGCCTCCAAAATTATTTATCAGTCCAAGGAATATGTCCATCAGGACTTTTTTTATCTACAATATTTCCTTTTATATCCAATGGATTTTTATTTTCATCAAAGATATGCATGTGTTCATAATTAGTGATTTTATCAGGTGGATCAATACGAACTCTAAAATTACCGTTAGCATCTTTAATATGAACACGACCATTATTTTCAAAAATTTGCCAATCATCAGGAATACTTTTGCGTAAATCATCTAGAGACATATTATTAATGTCTTTAGGACTTAATTTATTCAGCTTAGCCCCACTGGCTTTCTCTATTATACCATCAGCCCGTTTGCTTCCACCACCCAAATTTACATCAAACTTCCGAAGCACATCTTTCAGATTCTCTGTCCCTTGAGCGATTTTGGAAGGCGCTTGGTTCGGGATGCCTCCCATGCCAGCTAAGGCTAGATGTGCTCGTGGCGGCAAGTTTAAAGAGCCTTTCATGGCGGTTGCCGTTTGTCCGACCTTGTCCAATCCTTTGATGCCTTTTTGTGTGGTGACTTGTAATGCGTCTTGAGTGGTGGTTTTTAGGCTTGCCATGCGCATTCGGTGGCATCAAGTTCGCGGTCAGTCACCCAGTCTTTCCCCGGAATCGCTGTGCCCATTTCAAGGCTGCCATAAGCTACACTTGAGGTTAAACATGGAGGAGAGACAAAATCAGAAAACGGTATCAGTGATTGGTGCCTCACTAATACCGTTTCAACAACTTTTACATTTTCCAACTGGAATGATTATACACTTCATAAACTCCCAAAAAGACTAGTAAAGTCCTTTGAATTTTTATACAATTTTCAATCGCTTCTTTTCTACGTTAAATTTTCATCCAATAAATACAGCTAGCTTTTTGTTAGCTATTGGTAACTTGATTAGTGAGATTGTTCCTTAATATAAGGCCTTTACTATCCGACGCCAAATCAGATAGTAAAGTGCCTTTTTTATATTTAATTAATATTAAAAATTTCATTGAATTTTCAACCCTTTTTTTACATCTAACAGTAGCTCATTTATTTTGTTATCTACAATCACATAGTTTTTAATATTTCTCTCTAGATATGCATAAAATTCTGGAAATGTCATGTATGCTTGGCTATTTTCATCTACACTCGAGTAATCAGATTCTACATCTATTAAAATATGTTCATCATCTAAAGGTATCTTTAACTGTGACAAATCATATTCATCTAAATCTTCCTTAAAACAAATAGCTTTACCTTCAACAATATATCCTTCTTTTTGGGAAAATTTTTCAAGAGCCTTCTCAATTCCTGATTTTCTAAGTGATATTTCAAAAAATATATCATCTAAAATAATTTTTTTATCAGTTGCTTCTTTTAAAATCACGTAATCCATACTTACCTCCTTTAATCTAAAATTGGGAAAAAGTTCTTCACATTACCCGCTTCATCTAAATAGCCTATAAATTTCAGCCCATTAGATGCTGTACCTTCAACTCTTCCATTAATTATTTTTCCATTTTGCATTGCTTCTACACCTAAATTATATATATCTGTTTCTGAAAACACAGATGGGTCATAAACTGTTTTTGGTGTATCAATATTCTTGTAGGTAATTGGCTTTGCAACATTTCCAGTTATATCCTTTTTAGGTATTCGATATTCAATTTCATAGACACCTTCAATAGATGGGTGCGGTTTTTTGGATAAAATTAATTCATCTAATCCTACTCCTTGATTTGTTAAAGCATTATTAAACTCATCTAGATTGTGACCTCCAATAACTCCTTTTTTAGTATTAACATTCTCCACATTTTTTAAATGGTTTTTAACATTATCACTAAATTGGAAGTCATTAGATCCACTGGCTTTCTCTATTATACCATCAGCCCGTTTGCTTCCACCACCCAAATTTACATCAAACTTCCGAAGCACATCTTTCAAATTCTCCGTCCCTTGAGCGATTTTGGAAGGCGCTTGGTTCGGGATGCCTCCCATGCCGGCTAAGGCTAGATTTTTTCGTGGTGGCAAGTTTAAAGAGCCTTTCATGGCGGTTGCCGTTTGTCCGACCTTGTCCAATCCTTTGATGCCTTTTTGTGTGGCGACCTGTAATGCGTGGCGGTTTTTAGGCTGACCATCCCGTTCTCATTTGTGTTTGACCAAGTTTGGCAATATCCCCCACTTGTGTGGGGACATTTTTCACACCTTGTAAGAGGGGCATCACTCACGTTTGCTAAACGACTTCCTGAGCGCATCATTTGTACACCGCCGGTTAGGGCTTTGACGCCTGGAATGACATCCAAAACCGCAAAAGCGCCGCGCTGGGCGCGTTCGGTGGCATCCAGTTCGCGGCCAGTCATCCAGTCTTTCCACGTAATCGCTGTGTCCATTTCAAGACTACCATAAGCAACACTTGAAGCTAAACTCGTAGGGGACAAAATCAGAAAACGGTATCAGTGATTGGTGCTTCACTAATACCGTTACAATATCTCTACTATATTCTAATTAAAATCATTGTACACCTAAGAAACATTCAAAGGACTTTTGTTAATATTGGCAACTTATTTAGTGAGTTCACGCTCACTAGTCAAGGCTTTACTATCCGACTCCAATCAGATAGTGAAGTGCTTTTTGTTTATCGTTAAATGATTTCTCAATATAATATTTCGTTTTACTCTCCTAAAAGCATATTGACTCTTAAAGAATACATTTCATCCCTATCAATTTCAAAATCTCCTTTTGAAATAAGCTCATCAAAATTGCTTAAATCTGTTTTATAACACAAAAAATCATCTGACGATAAATCTTTTAAATCAATGCTCTTTATTTTTTCTATTCTATTAAAAATATAGTCTGGTATAAACTTTTGTTTTAAACTTAATATTGCAAGATTTAAAAATACCGAAACATACTCCCGTTTATCTTTTCTCATTGGAATTACTAATTCTTCAAAAGTAGCACTTATTGATTGCTTTTCTGTAAATCTTTGTTCTGTTTTAAATTCTTCATAAATTTCTAAAGTACAATCTTTAGCTTCAATATATATTTTTTGTCCATTTTTCTCTCCCAGTTTAATACTTAGTAAATATATTCAACGTTATATTTGGATATTTGTATCTAAATTCTAATATAAGATTCGTACAACTTTGGCATGTAGGTAATTCTGTATATAAATCTTGGAAATCTGTCATCCACATATGATGTTAAAGATTTTTTATTCAATTGGACCTAATAAACTCGAAATCAGAAGCACATGTTCTCTCAATTTAACCTTATCCAAATGATCAATTTTTTCTGGTCCTCCCAGCCCTAGTAAAGGAACATAACCAAAACATTCATCATAACTCGGTTCATCATATTCTTTTACTGCCTCAGGATACGGTAACCAATCCATTGCCTTTTGTTTAAAAGCTTCTTCTTCCAAAAATCTAGTGAATAAAGAAAATTTTGAAGCTAATACTTTTGTCTTCCCTCTCCTATAATTAACCATAATTATATAAGATTCTTGATTTTCATCCATTTCAAAAAGTATGATATCCCCCATAGATGTTGTTAATATAGGAATGGTTCCTTTATTCCTTAAATATGTTTCCTCAACTAAAGGTATAAAATCATCTGGATTTATTATTTTTAAATAGCCACCCATAAAAGTTCCATAACCATGTACTTTCCAAACCTCAATCAATTCTTTTGGAAGATGACTTTTATATTTATTAATTGTTGACTCCATTACTTCACTAACTTGTTCAAAATCACTATAAATTCCCAATTATAGCCCTCCTTATTGCGTAAGTTTAACGTTTAAATATGTGTTTTTCAATTGTTCAGGGGTCATATTTTTTGCCATCTCACGAATCTGCTCATCTACTGTATCAATTCTATACTTCCATTGAGCACCAAGTGAAGAGTTAATCCCCTTATCGCCCATTCCTCCAATAATGCTAGCATTTCCTCCCGCAATTTGGTCAGGATTATGGAGAGCTGCTTGTGAATCCATCCAACTAGTCGCCTCTTTTTCAGCACTCTCCCAAGACATTCCTTGCCCAAAAAGTTCTTCTATTTTGTTACTTAATGCTTTTTCTCTAGCTGCTTGTTGAGCCGCATTCCCTTCAATAGCACGACCTTCTGCTATATAATGAGTACGATTATCTAAATACTCTTGAACAGTCAGCTCATTCATTCCTTTTTGCTGATTCTCAAGCTGTCTTGCAAATTCAGCCGCATCATGTTTAGGATTTCTATTAAATTCAATTTCAATTTCTGGTATCTTATTAGTATCATCTACAGCCCCACTGGCTTTCTCTATTATACCATCAGCTCGTTTGCTTCCGCCACCCAAATTCACATCAAACTTCTGCAGCACATCTTTCAAATTCTCCGTCCCTTGAGCGATTTTGGAAGGCGCTTGGTTCGGGATGCC
>NZ_FYBS01000021.1:0-3295 GCF_900186185.1 Listeria sp. ILCC797 | reverse complement strand
TGTTCTTTGAAAACTAGATAAGAAAAGTTAGTAAAGTTATCACAAGTGGAAACACTTGTATAAAAGTAACCGAGAATCAACTGAAAGTGTATCTTTCAAATGAACCGACGTTTATCATCGCTGGTAAACGCGATTCAGATTAACCGGACTTCGAAGAAGTCTATGAGGTTAAGTTAGGAAGGGCGCACGGTGGATGCCTTGGCACTAGGAGCCGAAGAAGGACGGGACTAACACCGATATGCTTTGGGGAGCTGTACGTAAGCGTTGATCCAGAGATTTCCGAATGGGGGAACCCACTATCTTTAGTCGGATAGTATCCTTATGTGAATACATAGCATAAGGAAGGCAGACCCAGGGAACTGAAACATCTAAGTACCTGGAGGAAGAGAAAGAAAAATCGATTTCCTGAGTAGCGGCGAGCGAAACGGAAAGAGCCCAAACCAAGAAGCTTGCTTCTTGGGGTTGTAGGACACTCTATACGGAGTTACAAAGGAAGGCTATAAATGAAGCGGTCTGGAAAGGCCCGCCAGAGACGGTAAAAGCCCGGTAGTTGAAATAGGCTTCTCTCCAGAGTGGATCCTGAGTACGGCGGAACACGTGAAATTCCGTCGGAATCCGGGAGGACCATCTCCCAAGGCTAAATACTCCCTAGTGACCGATAGTGAACCAGTACCGTGAGGGAAAGGTGAAAAGCACCCCGGGAGGGGAGTGAAAGAGTACCTGAAACCGTGTGCCTACAAGTAGTTAGAGCCCGTTAATGGGTGATAGCGTGCCTTTTGTAGAATGAACCGGCGAGTTACGATTTGTTGCAAGGTTAAGCGGAAAAAGCGGAGCCGTAGCGAAAGCGAGTCTGAATAGGGCGCATGAGTAACAGGTCGTAGACCCGAAACCAGGTGATCTACCCATGTCCAGGATGAAGGTAAGGTAATACTTACTGGAGGTCCGAACCCACGCACGTTGAAAAGTGCGGGGATGAGGTGTGGGTAGCGGAGAAATTCCAATCGAACTTGGAGATAGCTGGTTCTCTCCGAAATAGCTTTAGGGCTAGCCTCGAGGTAAAGAGTCATGGAGGTAGAGCACTGTTTGGACTAGGGGCCCCTCTCGGGTTACCGAATTCAGATAAACTCCGAATGCCATGTACTTATACTCGGGAGTCAGACTGCGAGTGATAAGATCCGTAGTCGAAAGGGAAACAGCCCAGACCACCAGTTAAGGTCCCCAAATATACGTTAAGTGGAAAAGGATGTGGGGTTGCTTAGACAACCAGGAGGTTGGCTTAGAAGCAGCCATCCTTGAAAGAGTGCGTAATAGCTCACTGGTCGAGTGACCCCGCGCCGAAAATGTACCGGGGCTAAACGTATTACCGAAACTGTGGATGAACCACTAAGTGGTTCGTGGTAGGAGAGCGTTCTAAGGGCGTTGAAGTCAGACCGGAAGGACTGGTGGAGCGCTTAGAAGTGAGAATGCCGGTATGAGTAGCGAAAGAAGGGTGAGAATCCCTTCCACCGAATATCTAAGGTTTCCTGAGGAAGGCTCGTCCGCTCAGGGTTAGTCGGGACCTAAGCTGAGGCCGATAGGCGTAGGCGATGGACAACAGGTTGATATTCCTGTACCAGTGTCAATTGTTTGACCAATGGGGTGACGCAGAAGGATAGGGAATCGCACGAATGGAAATGTGCGTCCAAGCAGTGAGTGTGAGAAGTAGGCAAATCCGCTTCTTGCGAAGCATGAGCTGTGATGGGGAAGGAAATAAAGTACGGAAGTTCCTGATTTCACGCTGCCAAGAAAAGCCTCTAGGAAGAGAGATACTGCCCGTACCGCAAACCGACACAGGTAGATGAGGAGAGAATCCTAAGGTGAGCGAGAGAACTCTCGTTAAGGAACTCGGCAAAATGACCCCGTAACTTCGGGAGAAGGGGTGCTCTATTAGGGTGAAAGCCCGAGAGAGCCGCAGTGAATAGGCCCAGGCGACTGTTTAGCAAAAACACAGGTCTCTGCAAAACCGTAAGGTGACGTATAGGGGCTGACGCCTGCCCGGTGCTGGAAGGTTAAGAGGATGGGTTAGCTTCTTGCGAAGCTCAGAATTGAAGCCCCAGTAAACGGCGGCCGTAACTATAACGGTCCTAAGGTAGCGAAATTCCTTGTCGGGTAAGTTCCGACCCGCACGAAAGGCGCAACGATCTGGGCACTGTCTCAACGAGAGACTCGGTGAAATTATAGTACCTGTGAAGATGCAGGTTACCCGCGACAGGACGGAAAGACCCCGTGGAGCTTTACTGCAACCTGATATGGAATGTTTGTACCGCTTGTACAGGATAGGTAGGAGCCGAAGAATCGCGTGCGCCAGCATGCGAGGAGGCGCTGGTGGGATACTACCCCCGCTGTATGACCATTCTAACCCGCCACGCTTAGCGCGTGGGGAGACAGTGTCAGGTGGGCAGTTTGACTGGGGCGGTCGCCTCCTAAAGAGTAACGGAGGCGCCCAAAGGTTCCCTCAGAATGGATGGAAATCATTCGCAGAGTGTAAAGGCACAAGGGAGCTTGACTGCGAGACTGACAAGTCGAGCAGGGACGAAAGTCGGGCTTAGTGATCCGGTGGTTCCGCATGGAAGGGCCATCGCTCAACGGATAAAAGCTACCCCGGGGATAACAGGCTTATCTCCCCCAAGAGTCCACATCGACGGGGAGGTTTGGCACCTCGATGTCGGCTCGTCGCATCCTGGGGCTGTAGTCGGTCCCAAGGGTTGGGCTGTTCGCCCATTAAAGCGGCACGCGAGCTGGGTTCAGAACGTCGTGAGACAGTTCGGTCCCTATCCGTCGCGGGCGCAGGAAATTTGAGAGGAGCTGTCCTTAGTACGAGAGGACCGGGATGGACGCACCGCTGGTGTACCAGTTGTTCCGCCAGGAGCATCGCTGGGTAGCTATGTGCGGCAGGGATAAACGCTGAAAGCATCTAAGCGTGAAGCCCCCCTCAAGATGAGATTTCCCATTTCTTCGGAAAGTAAGATCCCTGAAAGATGATCAGGTAGATAGGTTTGGAGTGGAAGTATGGCGACATATGGAGCGGACAAATACTAATCGATCGAGGACTTAACCTTTTAATCTGGTTTTCGTTACTTTGTAACTCAACACTTTTCTTCTCTAGTTTTGAGAGAACAACGTTCTTTCTTTCATTGTCTGGTAGTTATGGCGAGAAGGTCACACCCGTTCCCATCCCGAACACGGTAGTTAAGCTTCTCTGCGCCGATGGTAGTTGGGGGCTTCCCCCTGTGAGAGTAGGTCGCTGCCGGGCAAT
>NZ_FYBS01000022.1:0-2094 GCF_900186185.1 Listeria sp. ILCC797 | reverse complement strand
CTACAAAAACTTTTTTGACTTACGCCCTTGTACCAGGCGAAGCCTGAACAATGGCCTATCCCTTGCGCAAATCTTGCTACAAATGTTTACATGGCCTGCCATCAGAAAGGCAAAAATTCAGCCTTTCGACTTCCTGGTTTTGTCAAACCAGAAAGCTAAAAATGAAAAGAGGCGGTTTATCCCATGTTTAATGACAATTTTTACCCATCACCAAAAGAAGTGCAAAGATTACTAACGAAAGAACTTCCAGAATATCAAATAAATAAAATTCTTGAACCAAGTGCAGGAAAAGGCGACTTAGTGCAACATCTACAGAAAAAATTTTCCCATGCCAAGATTGATGTTGTGGAGAAAGAACCAGATTGCTGCCACATTTTAAACGGTCAGGGCTTTCCTGTTCTTGGAAACGATTTTTTACAGTTTCATACGTATACCGAATATGATGCAATTGTGATGAATCCACCGTTTTCTGAGGGCGATAAACATGTCTTACATGCCATTCATTTAGCAGAAGGGCAAGTGCAAAATAAATGTGTGATTCATGCGATTGTGAACGCGGAGACGATTCGAAATCCATTTTCAAAAACTAGACAAAAACTTGCCCTGCTTTGTCAAAAATATCATGCAAAAATTACTTTTCATTCCGATTTGTTCCAAGAGGCAGAGCGTCGAACAAATGTGGAAACAGCGATAATTAGAATGACAGTCAGCCCTACGACAGCAAAAGTAGATACTTGGTTGAATGAGATAAACAAAAATGTTAAGAATCATCTGGAAAGTCAAGAACTGGAAACGAGCCTATCGACTTTCCTTCATTCTCAAGAACTGGCAGAACGTGTGGAAAAAATACAAAGTCTAGTCATGCGATACGACTACCATGTGAAAAAAATAAAAGCGTATTTTGAAAGTCAAAAGGCTTTGGAATACCTAGAAAGTTTACTAGAGAAAGAAAGCGAGCTTTCTTTCTGCTCGGTCACAAATTATGGAGGAAATCAGTCCCTTAATGCATGTTTAGAAAGTGTTCGGGAGCGTTATTGGGAAGCTATTTTAAATACAGATGAATTCCGGAAAAATTTAACTGTACACGGAAAAACAAAGTTGAATCAATATTTGATGGGTGCGGCAAAGCTTGAAATTAACCTGGATAATATCAAACTATTACTTCAAGCGCTCATACAGAATGCTGATGATATGTTGTTAGATAGTTGTGTACATATGTTTGATAACATCACACAATATCATCATGAAGAATATGCGAACAATATTCATTATTATGATGGATGGGACACAAACAGCGCATTTAAAGTGAATAAAAAAATAATATTACCTTTGATGAACGATAGAGTATTTGACCTAGACCAAGCTATGGGTAAGGAAAGAAAATTTGGGCAAAAAGACGCCGAAGTTCGCTACGCATATCAATATATAGATTTTAGTGTAAAAAATTATTTAGATGACTTGATGAAAATGTTTCAAATGCTAGACCCACATGCTGAAGTAGAATTTCAAACCATTGCACGTGGAGAATTTGAAAATGGTGTCTTCAGATTCAAAATGTTCAATAAGGGCACAGTACATATTTGGTTTAAAGATATGGAGTTGCTAGAGAAATTTAATAAAATATGTGGACAACAAAAAAATTGGGTGCCGTGCGAGGAAGAAATTAAAACAAATTTAAACGCGAAAGAATTTACTCAAAGGAATTTTCCGAAAATGAAGCAGTTACAAGAAGCTTAAAACGATAAGGGGGAGGTTTCCCCCTTATTGAATCAAGAAAAGGAGCAAATGAATCTATCCGAGCGCGAGGCACACGGATGGAGACGGAAAGCCAAAAACGCTTTCCTTGGATCAAAAGGTGGTTGTCACCACCTGAAGGGCTCCAAGCTCCCAAAACGCCTGGTCGCATGGACAAGTCAAAAGCATAAGGTCAAGGGCATGGTTATTTTTAGCTGAAGCTAAAAATCCCTTATGAAAATCATTTTTACCTTTCTGCTTTGCCATACGCATTGTTCTGCGCTCACTTTGTTCGCTCCGTGACAACGCTTCAACATCTTGTGTGCATCTAGGCAGCCATTAGGCGGAACCTTGCGCTTC